>CAIVGO010000206.1 GCA_903905445.1 uncultured Bacteroidota bacterium | reverse complement strand
GATGAGGTCAAGAAGGAGAAGGAGAAGAAGAATACAAAGAAGAGAATACGAAAGCATGCTATGAGAATATTGACGAACATCGACTGAGCAAGCACGGCCCGCGCACCGGCGTGTCGGTACAGATTGACCAAGCCACCAACCGTCCCATTCCGCCGCCGTGTGCACCACCCTGCGCGCATGCGGTGCGCCGCCGCTGACGCGATAGAGGTGAGTGTTCATTGCGTGGTTACATTGCACATTACCACGAATGTGCGCTGGCGTACACTCACATCCTCACGCAAGTCCACACTCGCAAGCACAAGCGCACCCACAGGCACGCACACTGCACGCACCACCACAGCGCATGTCCCTGATCAAATACAATAAAAAAGGCTTCAAAAAAGAAACCCTCCTGCACCTGTATGAGCAATTGGTAAAACCCCGGCTCATTGAAGAAAAAATGCTCAACCTGCTGCGCCAGGGCAAAATATCCAAATGGTTTAGCGGCATCGGACAGGAAGCAATCGCCGTGGGTGCAGCCACCGCCTTGTTGCCGGATGAAGTCATTTTTACCATGCACCGCAATTTGGGCGTATTTACCGCCCGCGATATGCCGCTCGACCGCCTGTTTTGCCAATGGCAGGGCAAACGCCTCGGCTACACCAAAGCCCGCGACCGTTCTTTCCACTTTGGCGCAATGGAACACCATATTGTAGGCATGATTTCCCACCTCGGTCCGCAACTTTCCCTCGCTGCGGGTGTGGCCATGGCCCACAAACTCAAACAAGAAGGCCGCGTTTCGCTCGCATTTACCGGCGAAGGTGCCACCAGCCAGGGCGAATTCCACGAAGCGCTCAATGTAGCTTCCGTGTGGAAACTACCCGTTATTTTTGTCATTGAAAATAACGGTTACGGCCTCTCAACGCTGCCCAGCGAACAATACGCCTGCAAAGATTTGGTCGATCGCGCACACGGTTACGGCATGCGCGGTGCCAAAATTGATGGCAATAACATCCTGGAAGTATATTCCACCTTGCAAAAAGTGGCCGCCGAACTCCGCGAAAACCCAGAACCATTCCTGCTCGAATGCGTCACCTTCCGCATGCGCGGGCACGAAGAAGCCAGCGGCACCAAATATGTGCCCCAGGAAATGATGGACGCATGGGCTCAAAAAGACCCGCTCGATAATTTTGAAAAATGGCTGCTCAAAGAAGGTATCCTGACCGAAGCGTATGCCGAAAACCTGCGTAAAACATACAAACAAACGGTACAAGATGCCGTGGATGTGATGTTCAATGAGCCCGAACCAATTCCCAATACCGAGGAAGAATTGGCCGATGTGTATGCACCTTTTCACAATACCGCCATTCAACCAACCGGTGCGGAACGCGATTTGCGCTTCATCGATGGCATTTCGGAAGGCTTGCGCGAGGCCATGCAGCGTCATCCATCGCTGGTGCTCATGGGACAGGATATTGCCGATTACGGCGGTGTTTTCAAAATTACCCAGGGATTTGTAGATTTGTTTGGCAAGGACCGCGTGCGCAACACCCCCTTGTGCGAAAGCGCGATCGTGGGCATTAGCCTCGGATTGAGCCTGAAAGGCATGAAAAGTATGGTGGAAATGCAGTTTGCCGATTTTGTCACCTGCGGATTCAACCAAATTGTAAATAACCTGGCCAAATTGCACTGGCGCTGGGGACAAGCGGCCGATGTGGTCGTACGCATGCCCACGGGCGGGGGTACGGGCGCGGGCCCCTTTCACTCCCAAAGCAACGAAGCCTGGTTTACCCATGTTCCGGGACTAAAAGTAGTGTATCCAAGCACGCCCTACGACGCCAAAGGTTTGTTGTTGGCAGCATTTGAAGATCCCAATCCGGTCATGTATTTCGAGCACAAAGGACTCTATCGCTCGGAAAGCGGCCCAATTCCCGATGGTTTTTATACGGTTGAAATCGGCAAAGCCCGCAAAGTGCGCGATGGCCAACAACTGAGCATCCTGACCTATGGACTGGGTTGCCGCTGGGCAGAAAAGGTAGCCGATGAAATGCAGTTAGATGCCGATATTATTGACCTGCGCTCGTTGGTACCGCTTGATTATGAAGCCATTACCAACACGGTAAAAAAGACCAACCGTGTATTGATTTTACATGAGGACACCCTTTTTGGTGGCATTGGCGGTGAAATAGCGGCCTGGATCACCGAAAACTTGTTTGAACATTTGGATGCTCCGGTCATGCGGGCAGCCAGTTTGGACACACCGGTTCCTTTTGCAATTCCCTTGGAGCAGAATTTCTTCCCGGTGGAGCGGATGAAACAAACGATTGAAAAATTACTGGCGTATTAGAGCCTGTAAAAAATTATATTTTTCGCAGACTCTAAGTTGATCAATCTCAACGTTCGCACCCTCTAAAATCATCCATTTTGAAAGTTTGGTGGTAGACATTGCAGACGCAATGATGTTTTATCTTGCTAGTAAAGAAATAGAACGGCCATGAACAAACTCCAATTCAGTAAAGACGAAGGTTCTGATTTTTATAAAGAACTGCAGGAGCGCGTAGATCAGTATTTTCAGGAAAACAGTCTGGAAAAATCGGGCAATTATATCATGTGGATAAAAATTGCCCTTTACTTCGGATTAGATTTCCTGTTTTACGGATTGATGATTACCAGCACTACCGTAGCCGGGTTTTATACTTTTTATTTATTGATGGGTTTGTCGGTGTTGCTTACCGCCTTCAATATTTCGCACGATGCAGTACACGGGGTGGCTGTAAAAAGTAAATTCTGGAACAAAGTGCTGTTTTCACTCAGTTTTAACCTCCAGGGGAACAATGCCTATGTGTGGGGCAAAAACCATAACGAATCGCACCACCTCTATACCAATGTGGAAGGAAGCGATATTGATGTATTGAACAATCCTTTGTTTCGCATGACCGAATCGCAACCGCTTAGATGGTTTCATCGGTTTCAATACATTTATGCGCCTTTTTTATACCTTTTGTACTCCCTCAACTGGTTTTTCTTTCGGGAAATACTCCTGCTTTTTCATTTTTCCAGCAGAACCATTAAAGTGGTAATTCCGCCCGTGGAGGTATTCAAACTGGTTTTGTACAAAATATTGTACATCGGCTATATGATCGTGCTGCCGATTTGGCTGTTGCCTTTCGGCTGGGAGCCTGTGCTTTGGGC
This sequence comes from uncultured Bacteroidota bacterium, assembly GCA_903905445.1. Classification (GTDB taxonomy): domain Bacteria; phylum Bacteroidota; class Bacteroidia; order Chitinophagales; family Saprospiraceae; genus M3007. Next base: position 49,211 of record CAIVGO010000206.1, on the reverse strand, counting down.
ATTTTTACTCAACCATTTTATCGTTTCGGTCGTCTTTGTGGGCGGATTGTCGGTTTCACACCTCTCGGACTTTGTGGCGCACCCCATTCCGGATAAAAACCATAAAATCAACATGAGTTGGCCGACACTGCAAATGGCTACTTCTGTAGATTACAATCCGGACAGTGTTTTGCTTAACTGGACGCTCGGCGGATTCAATGCGCATGCGGTGCACCATTTATTGCCCAATGTTTCCCATGTGCATTACCTCAAACTGATGCCCATTTTCCGGGAAACTGCGCGCAAACACGGTTTATCTTACATGGAAATGTCCTATAGTCAATCCTTAGCCGCACATTTTCGTTTTCTAAAAAAAATGGGGCGTTATCAGCATTATGCACCGATCCCCTATGCGCGGTAAGCACCTGATTGTTCCGGAAGACAACAAACTATTGGCCCTGCTCTATCAGGAAACCGCCGCCTTGGTTGCGCCATCGCGGCTCCGATTGGGGTGGTACCTTTCTGTGAAGGCCTTACTTTGGGGTGGAATATTCGTGCTGAGTTACCTTGCACTCCTGTTTACGCATACGGTACCGGTATTATTTGCTGGATATATTCTGGTTGGCCTTTCCAGTGTGCTGTTAGCCTTCAATTTTGGCCATGATTTTGCCCATCAAACCGTATTTTCCAACAAACGATACAACGACTACGGGTTTATCGGCATTTTTGCGCTACTCGGCGCGGATGGCATTGCGTGGCGCGACCGGCATGTGCGCGAACATCATTTTGCACCCAATGTCCCCGGCTTTGACCCCGACTTGAAATTATCCAACCTGATCCGCATCCTGCCCGACAGTCCACATTACTGGTTTCATCGATATCAGCATTGGTACGCTCCTTTCGCGTACTCAATTTATTCGCTGTATTGGATTTTAGTGAAAGACGTTCGCGTTTTTTATAGCGCTGAAAATAGGTATGCGCGAAAAAAAGGTCATTATAGCCTGTTTTTTTGGGGACGAAAGGCAATTTACCTGATCTACTTATTAGTTATTCCATTTTATTTCAGCCCTTTAAGTTGGACACTGGTTATCGCTGCGTTTTTAAGTATGCACGTATTCCAGTCTGTTTTTATACTATTTACGTTTTTAATTACCCACCATGTGCAAGGCATTTGTTATCCAAAAGTGGGCCCCGATGGGCAAATTCAGCAATCGTGGCTGATGAATCAAATTGAAAGTTCCAACGATATTCATCCTTTTAGCCCTATTGCAAACTTTATTTTAGGAGGGTTTAACAATCATGTTGCGCACCATCTATTTCCGCAGGTGCACCACCTTGTTTACCCTGAAATAAACCGAAAAATGTACCCAATTTTGAACAAGAACGGAATTTATCCCCACTATACAAGTTATTTCGGTGGAATTTGGGCACATTTTAAACGCTTGCAAACAATGGCTAAGGAAGCCGCTTTAGCCCAAAAAGTATAAAGCCAAGTCTATTAACCAGTGATTTATGCAAATATTTTAGAAAAGTATGTAAGCCGTCGCGCAAACATCACCGCTATCTTTGTGTTTTGATCTCACAACGATAGCGATGAAACCATTTATCATGATAACGACTCTAATAATTCTCCTATTTTTATTCTTTCAATCCTACACTGTTATCTCCTCCAAGAAAACGGAAACGCAGGCCTATAAAGTGATCCGCACGGAAAAGGACTTTGAAATCCGATATTACCCCGCCGTTACCATGGCAACCATCCTTTCTGCCGAAAAATCTTATAAATCATTGGGAAACAATGGATTTAGAAAACTCGCCGCCTATATTTTTGGTGGAAATGAGGAGAAGCAAAAAATAGCCATGACGACACCGGTGCACATGGCGGTAAATGATTCCAGCGCTACCATGAGTTTTGTGATGCCTGCTACTTTAAACACCAGCAATCTACCCAAGCCACAAAACGAAGAGATACTCCTTCAAACAAAACCCGAAGAGTATGTTGCGGCAATTCGTTTCGGTGGATTTGCTTCAGAAAAAGACATTAAAAAATATTCGGAAAAACTGGAAAATGCGCTCAAATCCGCTTCCATTCTATCGGTTGGCCATTTTCGTGTATTAGGATACAATCCGCCCTACCAACTTTTTGGTCGACGCAATGAAATTATTGTTACGGTCGATTTGGACAACCCCAATCTATAACAAATACCCGTTTTAACCTGATTAATACGCAAAAAATGCTCAAAAAAACAAATATATCAACGCCATTACCCCCCGAAAAAGACATTTCAGAAAAGGATGTACTTCCAGGGTACCCCATTTACCCGCCCAGCGAAGACATTTACAATACCGACATTGAAGACAAAGACATTGATCCGGAAGATATTTCCAGACATGTTGAATCAACTGAATTTGACCGTGCTGGCATCCGAAATGAAAAAGACTTCAAGGAGGATCCATACGGCGACGACCTGGATATCCCCGGCAGTGAACTAGATGATGACGCCGAAATCATTGGAAATGAAGACGAGGAAAACAACTACTACAGCCTCGGCGGCGATAACCACAATGACCTCGAGGAAGACCAAGGAGAATAGGCTTGTTGCGTCCGAACATAAACCGATTGTTTTATTTCACAAAATCAAATATTCATTGAATGCAGTCGTCCAATTTATTTAGTCAATACCATTTGGGGCATTTAACCTTAAAAAATCGGGTAGTAATGTGCCCTTTAACTCGTTCTAGGGCAATTGGGAATATTCCCAATGACCTGATGGCGACCTACTACGAACAACGTGCATCTGCCGGTTTAATCATTACAGAAGGCACAACACCCGCTCCAAATGGATTGGGTTATGCTCGTATTCCGGGTGTTTTTAGCCCCGAACAAGTGGAAGGATGGAAAAAAACCACAAGTGCCGTCCATAAAAAAGGCGGTAAAATTTTCTTACAATTGATGCATACCGGCCGTATTAGCCATGAACTCAATTTACCAACTGGCGCAAAAATCCTCGCCCCTTCTGCCGTAAAACCCGCAGGACAAACCTGGACGGACGCAAAGCAACTGCAGGACTTCCCGATTCCTTCGGCGATGACCGACGACGAAATCGCAAGCACCCGAGCAGAATACGTGCAGGCGGCTAAAAATGCCATCGCCGCCGGTTTTGATGGGGTTGAACTGCATGGCGCAAATGGATACTTGCTCGAACAGTTTCTCTCTCCAGTCAGCAACATCAGAACAGATAGATACGGCGGAAGTATCGAAAATCGGGCGCGTTTTGTGCTCGAAGTGGCTACCGAAATCGTATCGGCCATCGGAAAGGAAAAGACGGGCATTCGGGTTTCGCCCTATGGCGTGGCAAGTGATATGCCCCATTATCCCGAAATTGATGCGACCTACGATTATTTATCTACTTCGCTCAACAAGTTAGGCCTCGTCTATATGCACCTGGTCGATCATAGCGCAATGGGGGCCCCAGCTGTACCCCTGGAAATCAAACAAACCATTCGCAATAATTTCAAAAATACCATCATCCTCGCAGGCGGTTTCAACCAAAAAAGTGCCGAAGCGGCCATAGAAAGCGGATTGGCTGATTTAATTGCGTTTGGACGACCCTTTATCAACAACCCGGATTTGGTGGAAAGAATGCAAAACGGCTGGCCACTCAATCAAGAACTAAAAATGGACTTGTTTTATACCGCTGAAGCCGCAGGATACACGGATTATCCGGTACATGCAGGGTAACATAGCCTCCTTTAAGCCCGTGTAAATGCGTAAATTCTATTGACGGGGCGACTTTTTCTGTCACCCCGCCAATAGAGTTTACACGTTAGCGCACATCCTTGATAAAATTTCAAGTATCAAAAAAATCGTGGGTAAATGCGTAACCTGACTTATTTCCCATCATACCATTTGCGCAAAGTAGCCGCCCCCAATTTCCCCTGCGGCGTATAATCCCGCTCGGGGTAACCTTCATGCCCGCGCATATTCGGAAACCATTTCCACAAAAAGCCGCCTGCCCACCAGGGCTCTGGCTGAAACGTGGCAAATAGTGCCTCATAACAATTGGCTTGGGCCTGCTCATTAATTGCTCGGTCATTAATACCGCGCTCCAGTTCCCAGTTTCGCCAGCCGCAACTATCCACACTCAGGTACCCAAACTCTGTAAATAAAACCTGTCGATGTTGATCTGCCGAATACTGCGCAATACGCGCCTTGATCGGTTTCCAGGCGGTCTTCAATGCTTCTACCGAGGGCGTTTGTGCTTCTACTAAAGGGAAATAGCCGCCAAGCCCAATATAATCTAAGTCGGCCCAAAACGGCACCCGATCCCAATCGTCCCAGTTGGCCGAGTAGGTTAATTTGCCTTGGTATTTTTCTTTGATTTTTTGGACCAAGTCATGCCAATATGCGGGCCGTTTGGAGATAGCCCGGTTAAATTCGGTCCCGATACAAAACAAATCAGCCTGCTCCGCCTGGGCCAATTCAGCAAAATACAGGATGTAATAACGGTAAGTTGATTCCCACGATTCCCAATCAGCATCTGTGTTAAAATCCAGCGCACCCGTCCAGCCACCCGGTACATACACCTGCGGTTTGAGCATCACTTTAATGCCTGCCTGATGAGCCTTCCGAATGGTTTCTCTTACGCCCTCCGGTCGTTCGCCCCACCAATGTGAACCAGACTCATTAAAACGCACATTCGGCACCCCCATACGGGTAAATGCGTACGGCACAACGGCAATCCAGCTTGCACCAACTTCTTTAACCGCAGGCATCGGATCGCTTGGAAAAGGTTCGGGCGGCGCAACAAAGGTGAGACCGTTCATTTTCTCCCCCTGAAAAACAGGGGGCGCAACGGCTGTGCCAATACGGGTGGTATGCCCGGAATGATCCTTGCAACCAAAGCCATAAACACTACAAATAAGACAAAACAGGGTCAGTAAACGCATCATAAAACCCCGTCCGGCTTAGATTCCGAACGGGGTTTCAAAAATAAGGCAAATTTTACAGAAATAAAAACTAGGTCAAATCTACCTGGGCCGCGATCCGATTGGCCAAAGCCGCAAGATCAGCGGGCGCAACATCCAATTTATGCTGAAAATCAATATCAGCCATTGAATTCATCGGAATCACATGCACATGCGCGTGCGGAACTTCCAGGCCAATAACGGCCACCCCGCAACGCAAACAAGGCACTTCTTTTTTAACAGCAACCGCCACACGCTTGGCAAACAACATCAAACCCGACAACAAAGCATCGTCCAAATCAAAGAAATAATCGATTTCCTGCTTAGGGATACAAAGGGTATGGCCCATTGCAACGGGACGTACATCCAAAAACGCCAAATAATCGGCCGTTTCAGCGATTTTATGGCAAGGAATCTCGCCGTTGACAATTCGGGTAAAAATGCTGGCCATGGTTGTTCTTTTGTGTTTGTTTATCCGATCGTGATATTCACCACTTCAAATTCCATGATGCCCGCTGGCGTTTGAACTTTCGCAATATCCCCTAAAACTTTACCCAACAGCCCTTGGCCAATGGGAGACGTAACCGATATTTTCATCAACTTAGCATCCGCTTCTGTTTCAGAAACCAATTTATAGGTCATTTCCTTCCCCGTTTTCAGGTTCTTGATCGTCACATTCGACAAAATGGCCACCTTGGAGTCATCCAACAGGCTTTCATCAATCACCCGTGCATTCGACATTACAGTTTCCAGTTCATTGATTTTCATTTCAAGCAAACCCTGCGCATCTTTTGCCGCATCATACTCGGCATTTTCTGACAAGTCGCCTTGCGCGCGTGCTTCCGCGATGGCCATGGCAGCCTCTTTACGTCCTGTGGATTTCAACTCTTCTAACTCTGCCTTGAGTTTGTCGTATCCACCCTGCGTCAAATACGTGTAATTAGCCATTGGTAAAAAATTAAAATTGGGTTCAAAATTTGGTTCGAGATTCGTCCCTCCCTACTTAGAGCAACGGAGGTTTACCAAACCCGTATGGTCTGATAAACCTCCGCCCGCATTCGGGTAGCAAAAACAGAAACGTCTCCATCGGGTGATAGAAACGTTTCTGTTGATCAATTCGAACTGCAAATATACGATAGAATTACAAATGCAGCAAATAATTGTATGCTTTTTAGCACTGGCACCTACAGGTCAATCCGCAAACCAATGTTGTGGATGCCGTTATAAATATCGGTGGTGCGATAAGCATAATCGATGGACAAGCGCGACTTAGTATCCTTTTTCAACGGCACAGAAACGGAAAATCCGCCTGCAAAACCATTGTCCAGGGTTGCTTCTAAATCACCTTCCGACTTGTCTAATTCCGCTTTGTAGCCAGCGCGCAAAGCAAAATTCTGGCCCAAAGAGAATTCCAATCCGCCACCAACCTGGTCACGCGAGAAAGAGTTGGAAGTGAAGTTAGCCACAAAACCCAAGCGGCTGGTACGACCCAATACCCAATCGTACGACATTCCAATGTTCAATTGAGATGGAAGTTCGTAAGCAGTAGAACGCTCGTAATAGGTGTTATTGTAGGTAAATGGACCTGGATTTGGCAATGCTTTTGACAAACCTTCTCCTGAGAACCGCATTTTAGAACCTACATTGCGCAAAGAAATTCCAAACTTGAAATTGTCTTGTGGGCCACTTACATATTGTACACCGGCATCAATTGCAAAAGCGCTGGCCCGTGCATTTGAAATGGTTTCACTTACAAACTTTGTCGTTACCCCTACCGATACTTTATTGTCAAACAAGTGTGCATAAGAAACACCCATGTTGAAAAAAGACGGGCTAAAAACCGCACCCGTTCCTTCCGGATTATCTTCGGTGGTGTAATCAAAATCGCCCAAATCAAAAGCAACCAGGCTGATGCCAAAAGTGCCACCTTTACCAACCCGTTGCGCAAAACCCAAGGCGTTGATGTTGATGTCGGCCCCAGACAAATAACGGGTATGGCTCAACTGGATTTGTGTCTTGTTGATGCGCGACAAACCTGCCACATTTAAAAACATCGCTTCCGATCCAGTGGTCGATGCAGTATTCATGGTGTGTAAACCCGCACTGCGTACCCATGGATTGATCAGCAATTGGTTTGCGCCCGCCTCACCTTGACGGTCAGGATTACCCGCAAACATTGGATTTGCCAACAGCACCAATACACTGAACAGCAAATATGCGTATATTTTCTTCATAATTTTGTTTAATTGAATGCTTGATTGGTTGCATTTAATGCTTAAAACAGCGCTGGTAAAAAAGCACAATCGTTCACAATCAGGAACCGATGTACTTTTTTACCGCGCTGGCTGAAGCCCGCTCCTTATAGGCCGGATGGGTCAAACTGTCGCCCAATACCAAACCATTTTACCGTTCGTTCACCCAGGCCTTCTGCGTTAACATGGATCAGGTAAACGCCACTCGCTACCGGAATGCCCTTGCTATTTTTCATATCCCATTCAATCGCAGGCAAATATTGCTTGTAGGCAGAATATTGCTCTGCACGATTGTACTGACGGATAAACTTGCCATCCAAAGAGTAAATGGTTACCACACATTTTGCAGGCAAGTTCGTGATTTTCACAATGTTTGTAAACTGTGAAGTTTCATATTGCGAGAATCCATAGTACGGGTTTGGAACTGCCTTGATAGAGTCAAGTGCATTTTCCACCTGCACCTGATCCAGTGCAATCGGTTGCTGGTTGCGGATGCGGATCAAATACTTTGGATGACCGTTGCGTTTGGTATGGTCACCATCTTGACGCCACCACGTTTTGTACGCGTTTTGTACACGCAATTTGATTTTCGTATCTGTTGGAATCAAACCATCTTTATACGATTTCAATTGAGCGCCAGCAGCCAATTGGACCATACCAGCCCATGCGATATTGCGGATTTGCGCTGTTTTGTTGTTGTAAATGGCACTTCCAGAAAAGCGCTCTGGCGTAAATGCACGACGCAAAGAGTCACAACCATCGTATTTTGAATAGGTCACATACACCCAATGCTGGCCACCCAATACCCAATTCGGGAAGTCTGACTGGTTGATATTTACCACATCATCGCTCACCAATTGGCTGGTTGGATTCCACATCATATCCCGGCCAGTATAATCTGGATCCAGATCTTTTGAATAACAAGAGTTTTCTCCAAAGAAGATATTCAAACGCTGACCAGTCTCTACATCTACTGCATAGCCTGGGAACCAACCCATACCACGCAATGGCGTACCCGCTGCAGGCGTACCATCGGTTGGGTTTAATTCGCCATCCGGATCAGGCAATCCATCACCGTTGGCATCGTCTTTACCTACCGACAAACCATAACGCGCATCAAATGATTGGCGCTTTCTGCTTGCAGGACTTTCAGTAGCCTGTGCTACATCCTGTGATGCACCATAGGTATTGGTGTCTGTCCAGTAACCAGATGCAGATTCAATGATCACCGAACGGCTCCATTTGCTCTTGTCGCTGGTCAACACAATATCAACATTCGGCAACAGGCGCAAACGGCTGCGGCGTACGTTTTCTTGTGATTCTGAAGCAAATACCGCCTGACTGTTAAACTGTCCTTGTGGAATATTGCCAAATTTATCGGTCCATGCTGGCGTAAGCAAGCGGTCGTTCGGAACATCCGCCTGGTCGCGCAAGCGCCAGTTGGCCAATACATAAGGAACAAACCAACCCAACTCACCATCTGTTTCATTACCCAATTTGCTCAAACCACCGTTCGGATCCAATGGAATACCATCACCGTTTTGGTCGTAATCCGCATCTGGAACTGGTTCTGTTGTACGTATATAGTTGAAAGGTGCCGTCAATTGATCGCCATATCCCGTCAACCAAGCAGCGTTCGGATCTTTGTACTCGATTTCCATACCAATACCACCGTTCTTTTCATCCGCCAAATCACCTGGCTCGGCAGATTGGGCAATCGACACAGAGAAACCATATTGCAGGATCAATTGCTCGTTCAATTTTTCAATCGACTTTTCAGATCCAATGATGGTGCCATCAGAAACGCGGCGCAATTGCCAACGTGCATTCATGTCCAATTGACTGTCATCGTTGTTAGAATCCACAAAACTCAATTCAAAATCGCCGTCTTTTACTTCCAGTGGATTGAAAATGGTCACCGTAATTGGTGCACGACCCGGTTTGTACGTCAAAGTACTGTCGAAATCACTGTTCAAAATGCGGTCGTAGGTCTCATCCGTCAAATCCAGGAAGTTACCACCAGCACCCACACCTTCCAAACGCGTCACTTCCAAACCATCTCCATAAGAAGATTGTAATGCCTGGTCTACAATCGGACGTGGAATCACCGTGTAAATCTGAATTGCACTACCATCGCCCGATTTACGGCTTGGCAAGTATGTACGAGATTGTCCGGTAGCCGAAGGTTGCGCAAGCGGGTTGAAGTTTTCAAAGTTGTTGTAACCATATGCAATTACAGCATAGTAATATTTCTTATGGTTAATCAGCGCTTTACTGTTGCCCAAGGCAAATTTATCTTCCTTGATGCTAAAAGTGTGGCGAACACCACCATCCGAGCCAGCAATCTGCTCTTCTGGGAAGTAAATCCGCTTTTTTGTAAACGGATCGCGACCTTCAATCCAGTTGTACAGTTTTGTTACGTTGTTTTTAACGTCTACATTGTACACCAAACGGCTCTTCTCCGGATTATCAAACTCCGAAGTTGATACATTAGGGTCAGACAATTGGTAAACCAGATAACCTTCAAATTTGTAGAACGTAGATTCCCGGATCAAAGAGTCTGGACTGTTTTTCAAACTTTCAGGCGCCAGGAAGTCTTGTGTTCTGTAATCCTCGTTTTCTTTTACAAAGTTATTTGACGGTGGTGCATTTGACAACACCGCAATTACTTCCTTATTCGACTCAATCCAGCCTACGGTTGGTGCATCCGGGCCTTCCAATAGCTCAAAGCAGTTATCAAACAAACCTTGTGCAAGGTTGTCGGCACGGAACAAGTTATCAAGGTTTGGACATGGGTAATCCTGCTCCGGCACCCAAGGCAAACCAATAATCAATTCGTTTACGGCACCCGGCTTCAAAGTAAATGGACCAGAAGCCTGCAGGGTACGACGGTCACCGACTGGCAAGTTGGCGGTACACATCGACCATCCATTTGGATCGTCGGGTGTTTCTGTCAATGCATATTTGGTCGGAATACCGGTATTGTTGTTATAGCCATTGCCTCCTTGGGTTAGCGGCGTTCCATCCCGCCAGCTACCAGTGATATAATTGTAGTATTCACCCGGCTGAGTCGGGTCATAGGTACCCGCAAAGGGGCCTCCTGTACCGGTCCGGTTATAATACATAAAAGAAGACATGCCGATTTCATTCGCAAACGTATCCAAAGGACCGCGGAAATAGTCGCAACCCAAAATTGGAACCGTGGTACCATAGGTAGCAACACCACCATCACAGTTAGCACCTGGCTGACCATCGGTCGCATCCTGGTTGTAGATGTACATCAGGTTTTTTGAACTGTCACAACCAATGTAGTCATCAATAGAACAACCCAAATCAGCATCAAGCCACATCGCAAAGAACATCGAGTCGATGCGCTCTACTGCACGGTTGATCAATTTGTAACGGTGGAACGTCATATCGTTCAACTCGTCGTTGGTCAGGTAGCCAAATGCCTGTACCTGTACCTCCATCTGAATCGGCTTGCCATTGGTACGTGCGTGCGGAGCACCAGCACCCTGGTCATTGTATATCCAGAAAATCATTTCATCGGGGTAACGGTTTTGTGGGCACCCCCGAATTTCAATGGACGGATAATCGCCTTTCAAAGGATTGTACAAACCATCTTCATCTGCATCAAAAAAACCAGCCAATGCCTGTTGCGTATTAGGAAGGCTAAAACCCCAAACAAACGGAAAATACTGATTGCCTTGCGCTGGCCAACCTTTTACTCCAATTGGAATAGCGGATACATCAAAAATACTATCCGAAAGGTTTTTCAAATGCCGACGAATTTCCTCGCCCGTCACACGAAAATGACGGTCCCAGTTGGTACAGGTAAATTCGTCTGTAATACCCTGTTCGGTCAATGGACCAGGCCAAAAATCGTTTTTACCGTCATTCCGGTAATCCTGACAAGCCAACTTCAGGTTGCCACCTGGGTCAACGCCACCCAACCATACAGAGCCAGCAAAAATGGAAGATACCTCCCGCTGACCAGAAGTAATGTCTACTTTCGGTACAATATATCGGCCAAAAGAAAAGTCCCACCAACAGTCGCCACCACCAAGCAAACGTGCGCGCACATTGTTGATCTCCTGGTCAATTTGTGACTTGGAGTTGGCGCAAACATCGCGGTATTGAACCTTGTTCTGGCGGGTGACCTTGCGCGCATAGTCGGGAACGTGCGCCATGGCACTTCCGCAAACTACTATTGCAAGCAGGGTTGCTATCCAAAGTTTGTAATTACGCATGAGTTTAATTTTTAAATGTCTTGAAATGAAATTGAACAGTCCAAGCAGATTTGAAGGATATTGTTTTATAGGGTATATTCCTCATTGAAACATAACTTTTTCAACATGGTTGCCCTGAAAATGCACCAAATTAGAATCCTAAAGCAGCACCAATAAACATTCTGCGTGGTTGCGCAAAGTTGTTTGGGTTATTCAAGATCCAAGAATATGAACTTTGATAAGCGGCAATTTGTGCACCAGTAATACCCGAAAGTTCAGATACGCCTTGATCACTTGCAAGATAACCGTCATTTTTCGGATCACCTGTTGCACCATAGACACCTACCACGTTCAATTTGTTCAACAAGTTCGAAACGCGGAAATATACATTGATCGTCAATGGTTTTTTGTCCTTTGCTGTCAAACTCCAGGTTTTGTCCAAACGCAAGTCGATGTTCAAACGCCATGGCAAACGGCTGCCGTTGATCGCTCCAGAAGTACCCTCTCCACCAAAACGGGTAGCGCGGATTTTTGAAGTGTATGGACGACCAGAAACTGCCGCAAGTTGCATGTTTGCGCCAAAATCAGCCAAAATGTCTTTGCCGAAAATCCGAGGGCCATTGTATGCTTTACCATTGTCAAAACGGTAATCGATGATGGCTTGGATGTTGTGACGCTCGTCAAAATTCAAAGGGAACAAAGAACGAATATTGCCACGCGAAGTCAAACCACGCTGTGAGTTGGCATCCGAACCAGTACCATCTGCAAATTGCAACGTGTACGCCAAACGCAACTCTGTGTTCTGAATACGACGCAAGTCATATTGTAAGGTGAAACCCTTAACCGTACCGTAGTCAATGTTGCCATACGTATCGTAACGACCAATTACTGGAACATACAAAATGGTACGACGCTGAATCATATCGCGCAACTCGCGGTAGTATGCAGAGAATTTAAGGGCAGAGTTTTGATTCAAACGCTGCTGGAAACCAACCTCATAGTCAACTACACGCTCTGGACGCAAATTTGCATTGTTCGTTGGCGTGCGACCAGGTGTATAAAAATACAAGTAATCCAAGGGTGTCACCTCCCAGTTGCTTGGTGGGCGCTGTACCAATACGTCATAGTGCGCAAAAAAGTTTGCATCCTTCGAAATCGGGAAGGAGAACGCCAAACGTGGCAACCAGTTTACTTGTGGCGTATAATCCTCAAACGATGTGTTTGGGTTATAACGTTTGTCTATAATATCATCACCAGAAATTGAGTCCAACAATAATGGTGTCACAACTCCACCCCCAAAGATCACGTTGCCATCATTCGCCTGACGGCCATCTGCAAAATACCAGATGTTACCATCCCGGAAAGCTTTCGGCTTACCTAATTCTTGTGGACTTGTAACATACACCTTGAAATCATCTCCAATGGTACCCGGACGGTTCGGAACACCTGGAACCGTTGCGAAATAATCTTTGGCAGACATGATCTGGTACAAAGAATACTGATCACGCAATACTTTGGTATTCAAGTCAAACCGCTCTACCCGCACACCAAGACTCACAATCATCTTGTTAAAGGTAAATTTGTCCTTGATAAACGCTGCCTGATACAAAGGCTGCAAGGGTGCAACCGGATAATTCCGCACACCATCTACATCGGTGCTGGTGAAAAAGTCATTAAAGGTTACACCATTGGCCGTTTTGTTGCCCAGGTAGTCGTAACCATAAAAACTTACATAACCTTGTTCTGTTAATTCACGCGGCGCAAACATGTCCAAACTCAACTGGTCTGGTGTCAGGGCATTGGTGTTCACCCATTGATCTAAAGGAACACCCAGTTTTTCGCGTACTTTCTTGTAAAACTTATTGTCTGGAAAATCTACGTACGCGTTCGCATATTGGTCAATCGAATCGCCTGTAAACTCTACAAAAATCTTCCCAATTACTTTCGTCGTATCCAAACCATTGAAATGGCTGTTGGCCGATTGCTCCGCCAGGTTCCACAAACCAAAAGGCGCCAAGGTATAACTGCGCAAAGTGCGCTGCTCATTCATCAAACCAAACTGAATATTGTGTGTACCCGTTTTACCCAATTTCAAATCAAAACTACTGTTGGCCATAATGGTCACAATGTCGTTTTCAGATTTTCTAGAGCGGTTGTAAATGGTATTAATATTGGCATACATACCACCCCAAACATCATCATAGGTAGAACTCAACAATCCGTTCCGCGCAACATAGGAAGAATAAAAATTCTGGTCAGCAAACTGATTGTATGCGACCAAGCCACCTTGCGCACCGGTTTCTCCATTGCCATTACGGCTACCATTCGGAACTACCAGTTTACCATTTGCATTAATATAGCCTGCTTCAAAGCCGGTAAACTGCTCGCGGTTATCAATGTGGGCAAAATCACCATTGTCATTTAAGCCTGCTACCGGAACATAGTCAAAATTGAATCGACCAATGTAGCCGTAATCAAAATACCGTTCTTGGTGGCGTGAATCGCTGTTTTTACTCAAACCACGTTCAAAACCAAATTGCAATTGATAACTTGCATTAGAAATTGCAATCTTGTTGCTGGCTTTGCTTTCAACTTCTTCTGCACTACCCAAACGGTGGCGGAAACGGGCAATCCCCCGGTAACGCTGACTGTAATCGGTCGGGTTGTATTTTGAATTCAAAATCGCCCAAGTTGGATAATCGTCGGTCGGATTAAAACGATTTTGTACATCAGCAAAGGTACCTGTGATGCTAAAATCAATCTTATCCGTCAATTTGAAGTCCAACTTACCTGTCAAATCAAGGTCCGAACGGTTCTGATCAGTCCGATAGTTAAAAACATCTACAGAATCGTTGTTGATAAATTCTGCTGAGTTAGAAATAGAAGCGCCATTCCGACGCAAAGGATTGCGGTCGAGATTCGCTAAAACGCTTTCTTTTGCCCTAAACACGTTGGTTGCTGGCGGATCATCATCTTTCTGGTATCGATACTGACCAGACATACGGAAACCAACCACCGTACGGGTTTCTCCATTAGCTTCTTTTTTCTTCAAAATCGGGCCACTCACGTTGGCTGTTGCCAAAAACCATCCATAAGGATCCAATCCATTGGAGTTTTCAACTTCAACAGAACCATGGTACTCACTGGCAGGCCCCTTGGTGATCACCGAAATTACACCACCGGTCACGTCACCATACTCGGCACCCAAGCCGCCTGTGATAACAGACAATTGCTCAATGTCCTGAACAGGTGGTGGTGAACCTTGTACACGAATACCATCAATGTAATAGTTCGTGCCATTCGAACGCGAACCTTTGATGTTTACTTCACCTCCATCAATGGATGTGGTACCCGCAGTAGTGGCCACAATCGCATTCACGCTCCGTGTTGGAAGGTTTTTAATTTGCTCAGAAGTCAATGTCTGACCTCCTTGCGTTTTATCTTGCTCAATCAGTGGAGCACGATATTGGGTAATTATGACTTCCGTCAACACCGTATTGGAAGACATTGTAATGTCCAAAGGGTTGAGCTTGCCAGCGATTACCTGTACTCCTGACTGGCGAGATGTTGAAAAACCTGTATAAGAAATTTCCAGGTCATATTTTCCCGGATCAATCTGAATACGATAATCGCCATTGAAGTCGGTAATAGTCCCCTTCACAAAATCAGTGCCTTTCAGCACCTTGACGGTTGCTCCAATCAGCGCTTCGCCCTTATCGTCCGATACCTTGCCCGACAATACAGTCGACTGGGCAAGTAGGGCTCCGGCGCTCAGGAGCATTGCGAATGTTAATAGTAAAGAACGTACCATAGAACAGTGGTTAAAAAAGATGAATATAATCCAAAAAGGGCGCAATGATAGTAAATATGTACTAAAACACCCCTTTTATTTTCTGTAAAAGCGTTTCTGCAAGCAATCGTTTCGACTCTAGCGTCCATCCAGCGATATGCGGCGTCAAAACTACATTTTCAAAGCCGAATAATTGCTCATACACCGCCAATTCTGAAACCGTGTAGGTAACTGGCTTCTCATTTTCGAAAACATCCAAACATGCCCCACCAATCTGTCCACTTGCCAATCCTTCCACAACCGCTGCAGTATCCACGCATGCCCCACGGGCTGTATTGATCAAAATAAAACCCGGTTTGCACCGCTGTATAAATGCGGCATCTACCAAGTGCTTGGTCTCCGGCGTCAACGGCAAATGTAAACTGATAATATCCGACTGACTTACGATCTCCTCCAAACTTTCTACTTCTTTTACCCAAGGCATCCCCTCCGAATAATCGTTCAAATATCTGTCGTAACTCAATACTTTCATTTCCATCCCTGCTAGTTTTTTTGCAAACTGACTGCCAGTGTGCCCAAAACCAATGATTCCTAGGGTTTTACCCCGCAATTCCCATCCTCGATTTGCCTCCCGTCGCCATATTTTCTGCCGCACTTCCTGATCAGCACGGGATAAATGGTTAGACAAACTCAATAACATCCCCAATGCCTGTTCCGCTACCGCATTCCGATTTCCCTCTGGGCTACTGAAAACCGAAACGCCCCGTTCTGCAGCATAGGGCCGATCCACAATCTCCATCCCGGAACCCAAGCGACCTACAAACTTCAACAAAACAGCGCGATCTAAAAAATCGCGGTTAACCTGAATCTTACTATTGATAATCAAACCCGTATAATCCGGAATTTGATCGAGTGTAGCCTCAGGCGTAATATCCGGTACAAAATCACATTGATACCCCAAAGACTCCAAACCTTCCATCAACACTGGATGGCAATCATCCGTAATTAATACGCGTTTCATGTGATTCATAGGTCGAAAATAACCATTGTTTATTTATCCGTAAAGGCCGATTGTGTGAAATACCCGCTGCCAACTGTGAATGAACAATTTCGCTTCGTGAAAGAAGTTGAAAATTCGCCGCACATCGCAGACCTTTGTCATTCATTTTTCTACCAACACTCAACGCAAGCCGATCAGCGGCAAAGATATTTAGACATTGCTATGAAACACATCTTTTTTTCAGTTCTGACCACTTTGGCATTTTCTTATTGCGCCAATCCGACAATTGACCAAACTGCTACCCTCCAATGTTATGTCCGACTCGATGAACAACAAGGGATCATTAAAGCAGAATCGACCATGAAACTCGGTACCGATACGAATCCGGTTGAAATTCCAGGCGGAATTCAGTTCCAAGGAATTGCCATGGATTTAATGCCGATCCAGGGTTTGCAGTACCGAACTTCTTACAACGCAGCCTTTGTACCCGAACTCAAATTCACCTGGAACACCCCGGAATCTAAATTGCACACCTTATTATTAGCACCAAATCCAATCTCCGAATTCAAATTCGCTGCTGATACGCTGCCCGCCAAACAACCCGCCACCTTGCGCTGGAAAGGCCCCGCACTCGAAAAAGGCGAAACCATGGTCCTCATCTGGGAACAAAAAGCCACCGGACAAACCGTCCCGATGGAAATTATATCCCAAGGCCCCGAACCCAAAATAGAATTCCCCGCCACCAAAATGAACGAAATAGGCCCTGGTAAATGGGAACTGTACCTGGTGCGCAAAAAACTCATCAAAAAAGATGTTGATGGTGTTCAAACATCCTCTATCGTCGAACTTTACACGAAATCACGAACCATCACCGTGCGCTAATCCAGGTTGTTAAGCCTTGCTATCCTGATTTCTATCTAAAAACGCCCGCCAAAAACTGGGTTTCCATCCGATTTAAGGGCTTATTAACTTTTGATCATGGTGGGCAAGGCAGCGAATACCCTAATTTTGTGGTTCTTCATAATTCACCAATGTTTACAACTACTATGAAATATCTATTTCTGCTGCTCTTTTTACCGGCTTCACTTTTTGCATTTCAAAAAAGCAATGCCAAACCAGCCCCAAAAGATCCGCGCGAAAACGCAACCATTACCCTCGCCTGCCGATTGTATGGCATGTCTTCAAATATGGACAGTATCACCTTGTTTGAACCAATGGGATTGGCAACGCGCCCCATTGCACGCGGTGGCAAACGCGCAAGCGATAGTTTGTTTATTTTTACGATTCCTGCTTCCAGCCCACGCTTTTATGCGATCGGCTTGAACGAAATTAATACCGCGACAGTTATCCTCGGCGAAGAAAGTAATGTCAACTTTTTTGCCAACGCTCAAATTATCCAAAAAGGACGTACCTCCGGATCCGCGATCAATAAGGCCTATGAAAATGTCCTTAAACGCATCGAACTTTTCCGCACGCAAGCCGAAAAAGCCCGACAAACCCGAATCTCCGCTAAAGGAGCCGAACAACAAGACGCAATCAAACAATTGACTGCACTCAATGTTGCAAAAACAAAATACCTCGATTCGCTTAAATTGAACAACCAACTCCTTTGGCGCGTTGCTTCCTTGTTCCTCCATCCCGAGTTTACCGGCCAAAAAGGCTTTGCCGATGAAAAAGACTTTTTAAGCAAGCAGTTTTTCGCAAACGCAAACCTCGCGACCGACCGGAATTTTGATAACATCCCAGATGTAACCACTGCTTTTGAAGCCTTCCATACCGCATTGGTTGCCGTTGCAGCCACCCCGGAAGAAATTAAACCGATCATGGAAGCCGCGCTCGCGAAAATCTTGGGCGGTACCAAAACCCACCGGATGGCATTGAGTGGCATGGTGAACGCGGCTAAAAACTCCAACTCCGGAAACTATCCGAGCTGGGCACGTATGTATATCGAGCAATACAAAAGCCAAAGCTATGGTGAAATCAACCGCCTCGATTATGAACTGAAAAAAACATCCACTTTCACACCCGGTTTCGAAGCGCCCGATATCGCCGGCATGACGCCCGATAGCACCACCTTTGCACTCAGTAAGTTGCGTGGCAAAGTGGTACTTATTGACTTTTGGGCAAGCTGGTGCGGACCATGCCGCAAGGAAAATCCAAATGTGAAAGTGAATTACAACAAATACAAGGATAAAGGTTTTGAAATCCTGGGCGTGAGCCTCGACCGCGACCGAACAGCCTGGAAAAACGCGATCGAACAAGACGGACTTACCTGGCACCATGTAAGTGACCTCAAAGGTTGGCAAAGCGAACATGCGGCCATGTATTCCGTAACCTCTATTCCACAAACGGTCCTGATCGACAAAAAAGGCAATATCCTGGCTAGAAATATCCGGGGCGAACAATTAGGCGTAAAACTCAAAGAGATTTTTGGAGAATAATTGACTTGTTAAAAAGTCATCTTTTAATAAAAAAGCGGCTAAACCAATGATTCGGTTTAGCCGCTTTTTTTAACAATATATATTTTTACAATGCAGCAATAACACCTGCCTGCAACGAAATCGTATTAATTTTTGAAGGTCCCGGACCAATGCCACGTTTTGTCAGCGTTGTTTGAACCATGGGTGCCAAATAAACAGCAAACG
This sequence comes from uncultured Bacteroidota bacterium, assembly GCA_903905445.1. GTDB lineage: Bacteria > Bacteroidota > Bacteroidia > Chitinophagales > Saprospiraceae > M3007. The sequence goes on along the minus strand of CAIVGO010000206.1, from coordinate 30,348 downwards.
ATTTACCCAACGGCCGCTCAAGCCGAATACCCGCATCAACACTTGCGTAAAAGTTCTCATTTACCGAACCTTTTTCAAAAATACCATCCCCGGCTGCTTGAACAACGGGTGGCTTATTCCCATTCGGATCCGGATTTTGTGACAAACCCGGGTAAAAAACGGTTTGATACTTAAACGCTTTTTGAACGGCAAAATGGGCAGTAGAACCCGCAACCGCCTGCAAACTAACCCGACCTACACGCCCCAAACGGTGGGTTACATGCACCGGAACGGCAACTACATCTGCGGTTACTTGATCAACATAAGTACCGTAATAACCACCACTTGTATTGCCAGCATAAATTTCAATTTTCCGCTTAGGCTGAAAAACTTTCTTCGCATAGGCAATACCCGTTTCAACACCCCATTTCCCTTTGCGATAACCGATTCCAATCCCTCCTTTGACACCAGTTGCTTTCCTCAAATCATTTCCTTCATGAATTTGATTCTGATCACCGCCCAAAAATGCCAATGCGTAGAAATTCCGTTGTTTGGCTACTTTTTGATGCACACCCTGTGGCAACCCTGCAAAAGCAAAAGTTGCTGAAAGCGCGTTGCCTTGTTGTAAAACGGGAATCGGATCCAACACTGAAATTGCCGAAGCATCGGTGTTTAAAGCCAAAACCGGTTGAGTTGCAACTTCAAAGCCTGGGTTAACGCCAAATAAGGCCGGATTTTCTTCCATATAGCCCGATACCGCATTCCCCATTTCAAAAATATCTACAGCCTGGGCAGATGCGTTATTCTCTGACCAAAATCCGGTGGCCGTGGATGTCTGTTCCGATGCCGAAGTAGTTATTCCGGCAGTTTTTCCCGAACGATTAGCTGGTTGTGACAAACCCGCGGCTGCAAATGGCGTGCTGGAACTTGCGTCTGCTGTATTCGAATCCGTCGCAGCAGCGTTTATTCCGCCCAACAAACCATCCAAATTCGCAACAAGCAGTAAGAAAACGGCCGCCTCTGCAAATTTAGTGATCCAAATTCGCCGACGCATCCGCTGCTCCCGAACGATCCGGTCCGCCATCAAATCCCAATGCCCCGATTGAAAAGGCACTTCCAATCCCTGCAATACCTGCCGGAAATGTTGGTCCATCCCAGGTGCTTGCCCGTCCGATCTGGGCATTTGGGCAATACGTTGCTCCAGTTGGTCCCAACTAGCGGGATCATAGGGAACCTGCAATCCTTCGAGTGCAGATTTTAAAGTAGCATCAAATTTTCCTTCTTCAATCATGACCTTTAGTTGGGTCGAAGTATTTTCATATAGGTTTGCAAAAATCAATCCAATTGGGCTTCAACTTTCCCGATCTCAAAATCCATACGTCGGGAAGCAAAAAACTCCTGTAATTTAATCCGGGCTTTCACCAGATTACTCCGTGAAGTGCTTTCTGTGATCTGAAGCGCCTCTCCAATTTCTTTGTGCGAGTACCCTTCCACCACATATAAGTTAAATACCGCCCGGTAAGCCGGCGATAACTCTTGTACGGCCGCTAATATCTCCTGTTCCGTCAACTGGCTTAACGCATCCGGATCATCATTATAGGTGTAAGTAGCCTCATGGATATCCTCCGTACGACGGCGCACCATCTTCCGATAATAGTCAATACAGGTATTTACAATGATGGTCCGAATCCACGAAGGCAAAGAAGTTCCCGGGCGATAGCGGTCAATACGTTGAAACACTTTGATAAATCCCTCATGCAGCAAATCCAATGCCTCATCCTTCGACCCTGCATAACGAAGGCAAACCCCCATCATAGCGCCGTAATACTGCTCGTAAAGCAGTTGTTGAGCCCATCTTTCTTGTCGCAAAAGGGCATTGATCAAATCATGTTCAGCAGATTCCAAATTAAGTGCGAAATCCATAGGTTGATTTCCGTTGGAAAGTTAAGGACTAGAAACCGTTCGGCAAAATCCGTTCGTACTTCGTTAGACTTAAATGTTAAAACGAAGCACCAAACCCAAACGCTGCCTCTCTGACGTATCCAATGAAAAAAAGGATGCCTACCATCCTGCAAATACAAACTAAGTTAAAAAAGTGACCACATGGGACAAATTTTTTGTTTCAACTATTGACTTTTAAAAACTAATTGTTTTATATTTGCAGTCTCATTGGTCATCAATCAAAATCTCCGCCTTTACTATGGGACGCACAAAATTATACTCCGAGCAAGAAAACAACCAAAACAAAAAAAACCAACGCACTTCTTCGGCCTTGAACCGCATTAACCGCGCTTCTATGAGCCCAGGCAGGTTGATGTATGAAGCGCCGGATGCAATTCCAATGTCGGATCTTTTCCGTTTAATGCTCGTCCGTATTCGACGCAACTGGATTGCCATCCGTTTTCAACTGAATCGCTACACTTTTGGGCTTTTTCACAAACAAGGCGTTATTAAACTCGTATTTGTTGGGAGTGCAGCCTACCTGCTGTTGATCTATAACCCGGAAAGTCTACCCGTATCAGAAGATATTCCAGGACTGGCTGTCGAAACGGCTTTAGAGATTGGCGCGTCTACTAAAATTGAAAAAACAAGCAAAAAGAAGCCAAAAAACGAAGCCGCGCCGGTGAGTGCGCAGGAATTGGGGGGAGAATCGGGCGATTATGTTGCCCGTTATTCCAAAATTGCCATCGAAGAGATGCGTAAATTCGGAGTGCCCGCCAGTATTAGCTTGGCGCAAGGATTAATTGAAAGCCGGGCAGGAGCAAGTAAATTGGCCAAAAGCAACAACAACCATTTCGGCATGAAATGTTTCTCTAAAAAATGTAGAAAAGGACATTGCTCTAATTTCACGGATGATACCCACAAGGACTTTTTCCGGATATTTCCAAATCCGTGGGAAAGCTGGCGTGCACATAGCCAAATGATTTCAACCGGCCGTTATGCCAAACTGAAGAAATACGGCCGCGATTACCGAAAGTGGGCAAAAGGATTACAGTCTGTTGGTTACGCAACAGACCGTAATTATGCCGAGAAATTAATAGGTGTCATCGAAAAATATGACCTCAACCGATTTGATCATTAAACTAGTTGAGTTTATCCATATCGCGAATCAAAATGGTATTGCGATTAAAATGGATAAGATTCGACTTTTTGAGCTCATTCAAAATGGCCGTTACTGTTTGACGGCTTGCACCAACTAAATTGGCAATATCTTGCTGTGTCAAACCATGTTTTACCAACGTTTCATAACCTACTTGCCGTCCGCGTTCTCCCGCACTTTCTTTCAAAAACTCAACAATCCGGGTGCGCACATCTTTCAAAATCAAAGACTCCCATTGGCGTTCGGCTTTGCGCAGGCGCTCTCCCAAATAAAGCATCACAGCTTGCGCCAATTCAAAATTTTGCTGAAGCAATACTTTGAAGTCGTCAACTTTGACCAGGTAGTATTCTACCTCACGATTCATAGTTGCAGCAAATTCAGCGCGCCGATGCTCCCCGGTCAATCCCAGTTCGCCAAACATGGACTGCGGATGTTGGATACTTTTGATGATCTCGCGACCATCCGGAGAAAAAATCCCAATTTTAACGGCTCCATTAACCAATAAGCAAATATAATTGCTCGGTTCATCCGCCAAATAAATAAACGAATGCTTGGGCACAATGCGATATTCAGCCATTTTGCCCAATAAAGTCAAATCAGGTTGCTGCAGCGCAGAAAAAAGCGGAAATTTGCTAAATGTATCAGTCAAATCATGTGCGTTCATATGGAGTTGTTCAAATTCAGAAGTAGGAAAATAGATCTCGAACGCTATGTTACCAAAACTGTGCCAATGCAAAAAAATGTAGATATTACGTAGTTATTCTATTACCTTTCCCCCCTACGAACGTTCTTACACCATGGAAAAAGTTATCGCCTACTCTTTACTCACAGAATTTGATATCGCGCTGTTTCAAGCCGGTAAACATTTTCAACTTTATCGCAAACTTGGCAGCCATTTAATGGATTTAGATGGAAGACATGGTGCTTACTTTGCGGTTTGGGCCCCAAATGCAAAATTGGTGTCGGTGACGGGCAATTTTAACAACTGGCAATCAGGGGCACACGAACTGCTGCCTCGGTGGGATAAAAGTGGAATCTGGGAAGGTTTCATACCTGGCGTCGTAAAAGGAGACACCTATAAATATCATATTCATACCGCTACTGGCATCGAACTCGACAAAGGCGATCCCTATGCGCTGCGCTGGGAAACGCCCCCTCGTACGGGTTCAATGGTTTGGTCCTTTGACCACCAATGGGAGGATGCCGCCTGGATGGAACACCGCAAAACCGTTGCAAAAGAACCAAAACCATGGTCGGTTTATGAAGTACACATTGGTTCCTGGAAAAAATTAGTGGAAGATGGCAATCGCTCTCTCAATTACAAGGAATTGGCCACCGAGTTGGTACAATATGTAAAGGAAATGGGATTTACCCACGTAGAGATTATGCCTTTGATGGAGCATCCCTACTTCCCATCTTGGGGCTATCAAGTTACCGGCTATTTCGCTCCAACCAGTCGATTTGGAAACCCCGACGACTTGAAGGAATTAGTTGATGCCTTCCATAAAGCAGAAATCGGGGTAATCCTGGACTGGGTACCATCCCATTTTCCAAGTGATATTCATGGCCTTTACCTGTTTGATGGCTCTCATTTATATGAATATGCCGATATGCGCCGCGGGTTTCAACCAGATTGGAACTCGTATATTTTTGATTATGGCCGTAATGAAGTACGCTCCTTTTTAATTTCCAACGCACTTTTTTGGCTCGACCAGTACCACATCGATGGCTTACGGGTAGATGCGGTGGCCTCCATGCTTTACCACGATTATTCCCGCAAAGAGGGTGAATGGATCCCAAATATATATGGTGGTAGAGAAAATCTGGAAGCGATTTCGTTTTTAAAAGATTTCAACGAGGCCGTTTATCTGAATTACCCGGGAGTTGAAACAATTGCGGAAGAAAGTACAGCATTTCCTAAAGTCAGCCATCCTACTTTTGAAGGTGGCCTCGGGTTTGGTCAAAAATGGATGATGGGTTGGATGCACGATTCCCTCAGCTACTTCAAGCGCCCTACCATATTCAGAAAATGGCACCAAAATGAAATTACCTTTTCTTTGGCATATGCCTTTTCCGAACGCTTTATGTTGCCCTTGAGCCACGATGAAGTGGTGCATTTAAAATCATCCCTGATTTATAAAATGCCCGGTGATGAATGGCAAAAGTTTGCCAATTTGCGGGCTTTGTTCGGATTACAATGGGCGCACCCAGGGCATCAACTTTTGTTTATGGGCGGCGAAATCGCACAAACAACAGAATGGAGCCACGATCGAGGCGTAACCTGGGAATTGCTTGAGCATCAAGCCCATAAAGGAATTCAAAATTGGGTAAAACAACTCAATAACCTGTACAAGGCCATACCCGCATTTTGGAAGCACGCATTTACACCAACGGGCTTTGAATGGATTTCAGGCGACGATGTTCAAAATTCAGTGGTTGCCTTCCTGCGCAAAGGTGATTCGGAAGACCAAACCATGCTCATCGTCTGTCACTTTAATCCTAATCTGATGGAGTCCTACACGCTGGGTGTTCCAATTGACGGCATTTGGACGGAAATACTCAACAGCGATGCAATAGAATTCGGTGGTAGTGGTGCAATTAACGAACCTAAAACGGCACAGCAAACGCCTTCACATGGACACGCATACTCCATTTCATTCAAACTTGCGCCGCTGGCTGTTCAGTTTTTCCAAAGTGAAATGCCAACAAAGACCAAGAAATTGTCAAAAGCAAAAACAGATTCAGCTGAAGGAATGCCTGCCAGTCCAGACAAAAAAACAAAAGTGGGCTCTGGGAAAAAATCTAAACCTTAAAGTTTAACAGGAACTTCTTGACTTCTGCCTGAAATTCAACTTCATCTTGCTCAAAAAACGCCACCTCAATTGGTAGCACATATAACGGCAAATCATTGTCCCAAAAGAAATTTTTGTGCATTTCTATGCGCATCGCATCTTTCTCTGTGGTAACCACAATTTTTTGATGCCCGGTCATACGTTCAAAGCGCTTTTTTACTTCCAACAAATCAGTTGGTTCAAAAAAATGATGATCCTCAAATTCGATGGTTTCAACGGAACGGGCCTCACCGCCTAAATATTGAAGCAAATAATCCGAATTGGCAATGGCACTCACCAACAGGATATCCGTTTCCAAATCCAAGGGGCGCTTTACATCCGGACGTAATAGGTCATACGGAATTCCATATTTGTACTTAGAAAAAAAAACGCGCTGCCGAGGATATAAATCTAATTCGTCTGTGAGGTTACTGCGCTGTTTTGCTGTCAGATCCGCTGGACACTTCGTCACAACGACTAAATCCGCCCGCTTATATCCATGCCGCCATTCTCTCAAACGACCAGCAGGCAACAACCAATCGCGGGTAAATGGCCGATTATATTCAGTCAATAAGATATTTAATCCAGGTGTAACAGCCAAATGCTGAAATGCATCATCCAATAAAACACAGTTTGTCCCTGGGTTCCGCTTAATCAACTCAGGTATTCCCAAAGCCCTGCTTTCACTCACTACAACAGGCAGGTCTGGAAATTTTCGTTTAAACTGAAGTGGCTCATCCCCAACCATTTCAGCGCTGTCCTGTACCGATACAGCACGAAACCCTTCCGTTTTCCGGCCGTAACCCCTGCTCAATACTGCAACTTCAATGTATTGATCTAGCCAACGCAATAAATATTCAATGTGTGGCGACTTCCCAGTGCCACCAACCGTCATATTTCCAACCGAAATTACTGGTAAATCAAATCGAACACTGCGCAAAGCACCCACTCGATATAAAAAATTACGAATGCCCACGCCAATCCCATACAGCAAGGCAAACGGCAATAATAAAACCCGAATTACAATATCCTCCGACATATAAGCGTATTTTGCCTGTTTTGGTAAATCTTCGGCATTTCTACAACAAACTAACGAAATAAAAGGTTATAAAATAAAAAAACCCGATGGTATAAACCATCGGGAATTTTTTGTGGTACCTCCCGGAATCGAACCGGGGACACATGGATTTTCAGTCCATTGCTCTACCAGCTGAGCTAAGGCACCTGCCTGCTGTCAAAAGCGGGGCAAAGATAATACCTTTTCCACCAGAATAAAAAGCAATTTCGAATATTTTTTTAAAACAAGGTACCTTTACCGCACGACCGCACCCTTTTATCCACGTACTGACGATTTGCTTCATCACCTATGGCTGCCAATAGAATCGCCTTTTTTTTCCTTTTACCCGCTTTATTGCTACTTTACCTGGCTTGGGACGTCGATCCTGGCTATGCACCCGCCATGGTACCTTTTATTTTAGGCGCCGTATTAATTTACATATTGGCTCCTCAAATTAATTGGTGGTGGTACAATCGTTGGCCTCCCGAACTTAGTAAAGACCTCACCCGATTACTCGAGCAGTTTTTCCCTTACTATAATAAGTGTAGCCCGCTCGAACAAAAACGCTTCCGAACCCGGGTCGCAATGTTCACGATGGGCGTAGACTGGATGCCCAAAGGTTTTCAAGAAGATGAAGTACCCATCGACATTAAAACCATGTTAGCCGCTCAAGCGATCATGCTAACGTTCGAAAAGCCCGAGTATCTGTTCAAGCAATTTGAAAAGGTCATTGTTTACCCCCTACCATTTCCAAGCCCTGAATATCCTTTTGCCCATGCATCTGAATTGTATGAGGCCGATGGATGCCTATTGTTTTCGGCCCAACAAGTCACCCAGGCCTTTATCCAACCCGATTTGTTCTTTAACGTGGCCTTATATGAATACGCAAAGGTGTACATGTTGACATATCCCGATGAAAATTATCCAGCGTGCACGGAAATAGACATTTGGGACCAACTAGAACAAGTAAGCAACATGAATAGGGCCTACGTAGAGGCAACAATTGGCCTAGCAGGCATCACCCCGCTTCCCGTACTCATCCACCATTATTTCAATTTCCCAAAAACGTTTCAAGCAACGATGCCCGAAGCGTACAGCCAACTTGGTCAAATTTTCGGCACCAAATCATTCCTGAGCGACACACGCTATATCAATGCTCATTAAAACAAGAGGTATTGTACTGCGCGCCATCAAATATGGTGAAACAAGCATTATCGCAGATATATTGACTGAAGAGAAAGGACTTCATTCCTTTATTGCCTCTGGCGTTCGTTCAAACAAATCTGCCATGCCCTATAGCCTGTTTCAACCCATGATGGCGGTGGAAGGCATTGCCTATTTTAAAGAAGATCCAAGTGCACTGCACCGCTTAAAGGAGTTAAGGGCTTGCTTAATCCTCACAGCCATCCCTTTTGAAATAAAACGCGGTGCTGTTGCATTATTTATGGCTGAAATATGCCGAAAAAGCATCACAGAAGTTGAATATGACCCAGACCTGTTTGAATTTGTATTTCAAAACATTCAATGGCTGGATGAAAGCTCCCATCCGATCGCAAATATCCACCTGCACTTCCTATTACACCTTACCGGCTACCTAGGCTTTCAACCTGTATTGGAATTTGCATTGGACCAATCCACTTTTTTCGACTTGAAGGAAGGTACGTTTTTGCCCGAACGCCCCAACCATCGCTTTTACATGGAAATGGATGCTACCAGTCATATGCTATCCTTATTACAAAGCACCTTGCAAGAATGCCATTTAGTTCAACTTACCCGACCTGAACGCAAAACACTATTAAACAACCTAATACAGTTTTATCAATTCCACATACAAGGTTTTAAAGAGGTACATACCCCCGAAATACTCGAACTTATTATGGAATAGCGCATGGAGAAAGTGGGAAATAGTTCCAGTCTAAAGATTTATTTTTAATTTTTTTTCCAAAACGTTAGGATATTAGATTCGGTTGTTGTTACCTTTGCGCTCGCTTTTGAAGAACGGGGTTCAAAATTTAGTTTTGATTGCCGCTTAACAAAGCAAACACCATTAATTTTCAATACTTTCAGGTAATGAATCAAAAAATTCGCATCAAACTTCGGTCTTACGACTACAACTTAGTGGATAAGTCCACTGAGAAGATCGTAAAGACAGTTCGTGCGAGTGGAGCCGTTGTAACTGGCCCGATTCCGCTGCCCACTGAGAAAGAAATCTTCACCGTGCTGCGTTCCCCGCACGTGAATAAGAAAGCTCGAGAGCAGTTCCAGTTACGCACCCACAAGCGCTTGATTGAAATATACACACCGACTCAAAAAACGGTGGACGCTCTTTCCAAATTGGAACTTCCGAGCGGCGTTGACATTCAAGTCAAGCTAACTTAATTCGCACTAAGCAAGAAATTCTGTTGTTTCCGGTTGTAGTCAAAGTGTCACGCCCTGCGGATAACTGTTGCAATCGAAAGCGGTTCCGTCCGACGGATCATCGCTTTCCCCTTTTCTAGGGGTTCGAATACAAACGGAAATAACAAGCAATCGTTCAAACATTAAATTCAGCTCAAGTGAACGGTCTGATTGGAAAAAAGATCGGGATGACCAGCATCTACGACAACAACGGTAAAAATATCGCTGTGACGATTATCGAAGCTGGCCCCTGCGTCGTAACCCAAGTACTCAATGAAGATTCCGATGGCTACGCTGCCTTGCAGTTGGCCTACGGTGATCGCAAGCCTAAAAACACACCAGCCGCATTGGTAGGTCACTTTGAAAAGGCAGGTACCACCCCAAAACATAAGGTTTTGGAATTCCGCAACATGAATCTGCCAAAAACTTTGGGAGATGTAATCACAGTAAGCGAAGTTTTTGCTGAAGGTGATAAAGTAGTGGTTACTGGTACTACCAAAGGTAAAGGTTTCCAAGGTGTTGTTAAGCGCCACGGCTTCGGCGGTGTCATGCAGCAAACGCATGGTCAGCACAACCGACTTCGTGCTCCGGGTTCGCTCGGTAACTCTTCTTTCGCTGCGAAAGTAATGAAAGGAATGCGGATGGGTGGCCATATGGGCACCGACCAGGTTAAAGTGCGCCGCCTGCAGGTTGTTAAAGTGTTCCCCGATCAAAATTTGATTTTGATCAAAGGAGCAGTACCTGGCCATAAAGGTGCATACGTTGTCATAGAAAAATAACTTTCGACCCTAAATTTCTTCGGAAATGAACATAGCGGTACATAATATCAAAGGCGAGGCTACAGGCCGGACAATTGATCTGCCAGAAGAGGTGTTCGGAATCGAACCCCACGAGCACAGTGTTTGGCTCGATGTAAAACGTTACCTGAACGCACAACGCCAGGGTACGCATAAATCGAAAGAACGCAGTGAAATGAGCGGCTCAACCCGTAAATTGCACAAACAAAAAGGTACAGGTGGATCCCGTAAAGGTGACATTAACAACCCTTTGTATCGCGGTGGTGGTCGCGTTTTCGGCCCACGCCCACGCAATTACGACATACATGTGAATGCTAAAGTGCGCCGTCTGGCACGTCGCAGCGCCCTTTCGGCGAAAGCAAAAGCAGGTAAAATCATTGTTGTAGAAGACTTTACCTTCTCAGCACCTAAAACAAAGGACTTCACTGAAATCCTGCGTGCACTGAATGTAGCCGATCAAAAGCCACTGACAGTTTTGGGCGCCTACGACAAAACACTCTATCTCTCTTGCCGCAATATCGAAAAAGCCGCAATTCATCCTGCAACTGATATCAGTACTTATCAGATCTTGCACGCTGGAACGCTGGTAATCCTCGAAAGCGCGATCGAGAAGATTAAAGAAACTTGTGCTTAAAAATCAGTTCAAGGTTTCGATTCACTCGGAAAATTGAATGCAGAACAAATAAGTCATGGCTAAGCAAATTTTGATCAAGCCGATCATTACGGAAAAGGCTACGATACTTGCCGACAAACGCAATACTTATGCGTTTGTGGTAAATAGAGACGCAAACAAAATTGAAATCCGTAAAGCAGTTGAGAAAATGTTCAATGTCGCCGTCGAAAGCGTGAACACAGCTGTAATTCCGGGCAAACCCAAATCGCGCAGCACGAAAACTGCCATTGTTAAAGGACATAAATCCGCTTATAAAAAAGCATTTGTGACCTTGCCTCCTGGCGAAACAATTGACATTTTCGGTCCAAGCGAAGAAGTTTAAACGATAAGCGATGGGTGAGGGATGATTCATCATCCGTAACTCATAACTCATAACTCATCACTACCATATAACATGGCAGTTAAAAAATTCAATCCAATAACACCTGGTCAGCGTTTCCGTATCGCGGTTTCGCGTGAAGAACTGACCAAAGGCGCAAAGCCGGAGAAATCTCTTTTAGGTTTCAAAAGCAGTTCAGGCGGTCGCAATAGCGATGGTCGTCGTACAATGCGCTATCGTGGAGGTGGCCACAAACGCCGTTACCGTATTGTCGACTTCAAACGCGACAAACAAGGTGCTGCAACCATTCAGTCTATCCAATATGACCCAAACCGCAGCGCTTATATCGCGCTGATTCAATACGAAGACGGTGAAAAAGGTTATATCCTGGCTGCGAAAGGAATGGAAATTGGCCAAACGGTCACTTCCGGTAAAGGAGCACTACCTGAAACAGGTAACTGTCTTTATCTCGCTGAAGTTCCATTAGGTACTTTCGTACACAACATTGAGTTGTATCCTGGACAAGGGGGGGTTTTGGTTCGTAGTGCAGGTATGAGTGCGCAAATGATGGGTAAAGAAGACCGTTATGCGGTATTGAAATTGCCCTCAGGTGAAGTACGCCGGATCCTGATGACATGCCGTGCAACCATGGGTATTGTTGGTAACTCCGACCATAGCCTGGAAATCATGGGTAAAGCAGGTCGTATGCGCTGGAAAGGCTGGCGCCCACGTAACCGTCCAGTAGCCATGAACCCTGTCGATCACCCGATGGGTGGTGGTGAAGGTCGCGCTTCAGGTGGTCACCCACGTACACGCAAAGGCTTTAAATCGAAAGGCGCTAAAACGCGTTCTAGAACCAAAGCCTCTAATTCGCTGATCATCAGCCGTAAAAACGGTGGTGTAATTAAAAACAAATAATATCCTAATATCACAATATCACAATTCGGGATATGCCGCGTTCACTAAAAAAAGGCCCTTACATCCATCATAAATTGTTGGAAAAGATCGCCAAAGCAAAACAGAGTAACAAAAAACAGGTCATCAAAACCTGGAGCCGTGCTTCAATGATTTTCCCCGATATGGTGGGCGAAACCATTGCTGTACACAACGGTAAAACGTTTGTTCCAGTTTTTGTAACTGAAAATATGGTAGGCCACAAGCTCGGGGAGTTTTCGCCAACGCGTAACTTCCGCGGTCACGGTGGTAATAAAAAATAATGTGACAATTAAATTAATGTGACAAAGTGACCTAACGTCCTAAGGTTACATTGAAAACATTGACCACATTCAACACATTGATTAAAAAATGGAAGCAGTAGCAAAATTGCGTAACTGTCCGATGTCGCCCCGCAAAATGCGATTGGTGGTGGACAATATCCGCGGTAAGCGGGTAATAGATGCCTTGGGCATTCTGAAGTACACCAACAAAGAGGCAGCGGTGTGGCTGGAGAAACTTTTACTCTCTGCGATCAACAACTGGGAACAAAAATCCGATCAGGTTGGTGCCGCAGATGATTATGATCTTTACATCAAAACTGCTTTTGTGGATCCAGGTAGCATTATTTATCGCTTCCTGCCAGCACCACAAGGTCGTGCTTACCGCGTGCGCAAACGTCGCAACCACGTAACACTCGTGGTAGCCAACCGTAACGCACTCGAAACAGAACAATAAAACGTCAAAGGGGATTTAACCATACTGTTGCATGCGCATCAGAAACGGCCATAGTACCCTTTATCAAATATTCACATTATTACATCCATCATACAATGGGTCAAAAAGCAAATCCGATTGGTAACCGTTTAGGCATAATCCGCGGTTGGGACTCTAACTGGTATGCCGACAAAGACTATGGTCTTAAGGTTGTGGAGGACGAAAAAATTCGCAATTACCTGCGTGCACGCCGCCCTAAAACAGCTGTGGCAGATCCACGCGACCGAAATAAACCGGTTCAAAATGGTATTGCGCGTATTGCAATCGAAAGAACGCTCAAGCGTGTAACGGTTACCATCCACACCAGCCGTCCTGGTATTATTATCGGTAAAGGTGGTAAAGAAGTTGACCTGATCAAAGAAGAATTGAAAGTCCTTACTGGTAAGGAAGTTCAAATCAACATCTTCGAGATCCGTAAGCCTGAGTTGGATGCCAATATTGTTGGCGAACAAATCGCTAAACAAATCGAAGCACGTATCAATTACCGCCGTGCAATCAAAGGTGCCATTCAAAGCACAATGCGCGCAGGTGGTGAAGGAATCAAGATCCGTATCAGCGGTCGTGTAGGTGGTGCAGAAATTGCACGTTCAGAAGAATACAAAGAAGGCCGTACGCCTTTACATACATTCCGTGCCGATATTGACTACGCTTTAGTAGAAGCACAAACGGTTTACGGAAAAATCGGGATCAAAGTATGGCTCTTTAAAGGAGAAGTACTGACCAAACGCGAACTGACCCCATTCACAGCAGCAGAAGGTACCGGTAGCACCGGAACAAACGAACGCGGTGGTGGAAATGATCGCAGAGGTGGAAATGATCGCGGTGGAAATGATCGTCGTGAAGGCGGTCGCGGTGGAAACGATCGTCGCGAAGGCGGCGGTGGTGGTGATCGCAGAGGCGGCGGTGGCGGCGGTGATCGCAGAGGCGGCGGTGGCAACACTGGCGGCGGCGGTAATCGCGGTGGTGGCGGCAACAGCGGCGGCGGTGGAAACCGTGGCGGCGGTGGCGGCGGACGGCGCTAATAGCAAAACAATACCAGGTACAAAATTAAGCCTTTGTTAAATCGGTGAAATGTAGTACCTTTGCAGCCCCTTTCTAAGAAAGGTCGTTGTAATATCTTAAACAATTGATCGACAGGCTTTTAAATCTAGCACACAATGCTTCAGCCAAGACGTACGAAATATCGCAAACAGCATAAGGGACGTAATCGCGGCCTTGCTTACAAAGGTAGTTCCATCTCCTTCGGCTCTTTTGCTTTGAAAGCAATGGAATTCAGCCGCATCACAAGCCGACAAATTGAGTCGGCACGTATTGCGCTGACGCGTAACATGAAGAGGGAAGGTAAAGTGTGGATTCGCATTTTCCCCGACAAACCCCTTACTTCCAAACCGGCTGAGGTACGGATGGGTAAAGGTAAAGGTGCAGTCGACCACTATGTAGCCGAAGTACAACCAGGACGAATTTTGTTCGAAATCGAAGGTGTTAGCGAAGAACTCGCTTACGAATCCCTCCGACTCGCAGCACAAAAACTTCCAATTCTTTGTAAAGCCGTTACACGGTACGATTACGAAGGATAAACAGAAATTCAGGAATTTTAATGGTTGGTTTTAAACAAACGATTGAAATTCAACCATTAAATTGACAAATTATCACAATAAGGTAAAATGGCAAAGGAAAAATTAAACGTTGCTGAAATGACAGATGCGGATCTGGTGTCCAACATCAACAGCCTGGAACTGGAACTTCAGCAAATGAAATTCGACCATGCGGTGAGAGGCCTCGGCAATCCGATGGAAATCCGCGAATTGCGCCGCAATATTGCACGGATTAACACAGAAATGCGCGCACGCGAAGTTTCTGGCTTTACTCCTGCACAGTTGGAATTGCGGTCCAAATTGCGCGCACGCCGTAGCCGCCAAAAATAATTGATGATCCAGTCTAATGTCATCTCGGCAAGAAACTTTTGAAATCAATTGTCAATCAATTCAATTCGACACATTATCACATCTAATAGAGTAGATGGAAACTTTAGTAAGAAATCTTCGCAAAACAAAAACCGGTGTGGTGGTATCCAATAAAATGGACAAAACCATCTCGGTACAGGTTGAGCGCCGTTTGATGCACCCAATTTACGGTAAATTCGTAAAGCGTTCGAACAAGTTCTTCGCACATGATGAAGAAAATACCTGTAATCCAGGTGATTTGGTTCGTATTATGGAAACACGCCCACTCAGCAAAATGAAACGCTGGCGTTTGGTGGAAATCCTAGAACGAGCGAAGTAATCAATAAAAACTATCGGTAAGACGGCCTTGGGTCGACATGGAAAGTCCGTGCGTCTGTCAACCGTTCACTGAAAAATAAAAAAGAGTCATGATTCAGCAAGAGTCTCGTTTGAATGTGGCCGACAATTCCGGCGCAAAAGAAGTACTCTGTATCCGAGTACTGGGTAGCACTCGTCAGCGTTACGCTGGCATCGGTGACAAAATTGTCGTAACCGTTAAAGACGCTTCTCCAGGCGGTATTAAAAAAGGTACCGTTAGCAAAGCCGTAATTGTTCGCACACGCAAAGAAATTCGTCGGAAAGACGGTTCATACATTCGCTTCGACGACAACGCAGTAGTACTGCTGAACGCTTCGGACGAACCACGTGGATCTCGTATCTTCGGACCGGTTGCACGCGAATTGCGCGATAAAGACTACATGCGTATTGTTTCTCTTGCGCCTGAAGTACTCTAAACCTGAGCATCTATTAATTTCGGTCAAACCATGCAAATAACTCAATCTGAGTGCATTGCAAAGCGCGATCAAATTATCAATATTAACAATGGCAACGAATAATAAGTCCAAACGCTTCACGCAAAAGCTTCATATCCGCAAAGGAGATAAAGTAATGGTTATTGCCGGCGACGACAAAGGCAAAACCGGTGAAGTTCTTCAGGTGTTCCCAGACAAATTGCGCGCAATCGTAGATGGCCTCAATATTGTTAAGAAACACGTGAAAGCCTCTCAGACGGAAGAAGGTGGTATTCAGGATATGCCTGCTCCACTACATATCTCTAATCTGTTGGTGGTTGATCCGCAAACGGGTGAAGCAACGCGAGTTGGCCGTAAAATTGAGAACGGCGTAAGTGTTCGCTATTCTAAAAAAACTGGAAACATCATATAAGTGATGAAATACACAGCACGTCTTAAAACAAAATATCAACAGGATGTAGTCCCTGCGCTCATGTCGCAGTTCAGCTACTCTTCTGTTATGCAGGTACCCCGCTTGGTGAAAATTTGCATCAACCAAGGTATCGGCGATGCTTCTGGCGACAAGAAATTGATCGACGTAGCAGCAAATGACCTTACCACAATCGTAGGTCAGAAAGCGGTTCCAACCCGTGCTAAAACGTCGGTTTCTAACTTCAAACTCCGTGAAGGTATGCCAATCGGTGTACGAGTAACACTGCGCGGCGAACGGATGTGGGAATTTTTAGATCGTTTGATCTCCATTTCACTACCACGTGTACGTGACTTCCGCGGTGTAAATGATAAATCGTTTGATGGTCGTGGTAACTATACCATGGGTATCACCGAACAAATCATCTTCCCGGAGATTGATATCGAAAAAGTAAACAAAATTATGGGTATGGACATCACTATGGTGACCACAGCCCAAACGGATGCAGAAGCCTTCGCGCTGCTGAAAGAAATCGGTATTCCGTTCAAAAAATAATTGACGCTCATTTTCAATAAAATATAGCGCAAGATGGCAAAGAAATCAGTCATTGCCCGTGGACTAAAACGGGAGCGTGTTGTAGCAAAGTATGCTGAACTTCGCAAAAAGTTAAAGGAAGCCGGTGATTATGATGCACTGGACAAACTTCCACGCAACGCAAACCCAATTCGCCTGCATAACCGCTGCCTGCTTACCGGCCGACCAAAAGGTTATATGCGCAAGTTCGGAATCTGCCGCGTAAAATTCCGCCAAATGGCACTCGATGGAAAAATTCCAGGTGTTACAAAGGCTTCATGGTAATTCTTTCGTTGCGCGCTAGTCCCGTAAAAAGGATGTGCATCGAACAACCGACAACAATCAATATTCAATAAAATGCAAGTCACTGACCCGATAGCAGATTATTTGACCCGCATCCGCAATGCACAGATGGCGGGACATCGCATCGTCGAGATTCCGGCTTCCAACATAAAGAAGTCCATCACTGAAATCTTGTATGATCAGGGTTACATTCTGAAATATACATTCGAGGAAAAATCGGATGAACACAAGCAAGGTTTGATCAAAATCGCTTTGAAATACGACCCAACAACCAAAAAACCGATTATTCGGGAATTGGTGCGTGTGAGTCGTCCAGGACTGCGGAAGTTTTCAGGATCTGGCGATATTCCCCGCATTATCAACGGGCTTGGTACAATGATCGTTTCTACTTCGAAAGGGGTATTAACCGACAAACAAGCACGCGAAAAAAATGTAGGCGGAGAATTGCTTTGCTACATTTGCTAATTTAAACTCATCACTCTTAACTGAGTAAGGAATATGTCACGTATTGGTAAATTGCCGATTACACTTCCGGCCAAGGTTGAAATTTCGGTAGCCCCTGATAATACGGTTACTGTAAAAGGACCAAAAGGCTCACTTTCTCAAAAAGTGGACGCCGATATCTCTATCGCCATTGATAATGGCGTAGTACAGGTAAACCGTCCTACCGACCAAAAACGCCATAGAGCGATGCACGGTCTGTACCGCGCACTGCTTAACAACATGGTTGTTGGCGTAAGCGAGGGCTATACACGCGAAATGGAAATCATTGGTGTAGGTTATCGTGTTGAAAATCAAGGTAATATGGTAACATTTACCCTTGGTTATTCGCACCCAGTAATCTTCTCTATCCCCAGCGAGTTGAAAGTAACTACTGCGATGGAAAAAGGTTCTCCACCGATGATTAAGTTGGAAGGCATTGATAAAGAATTACTTGGCCAGGTATGCGCCAAAATTCGAGCCTTCCGTAAGCCAGAGCCTTACAAAGGAAAAGGTATCAAATTCAAAGGCGAAGTTATTCGTCGTAAAGCAGGTAAAACTGCTGGTGGTAAAAAATAATCCACCATATATCAGGTGTTCAACACGTTTTCTATTTTTTCGGAATTGCTTGTTGAACACCTTTTTAATACAATCATTCGGATTCCGGTCGGAAATCGGAATCATTAAAATAGCGTAACAATGAAACGTACAAAACAACAAAGCCGTCGGCGCATTCATTTGCGCGTCCGCAAGAAAGTAAGCGGTACGCCTGATCGGCCTCGTCTGTGTGTTTACCGTTCAAACAAATCAATCTATTGTCAAATTATTGATGATTTGAAAGGACACACACTGGTTGCAGCAAGTTCGCACGAAACAACAATCGAAGGTTCAAAAATTGACCAGGCTGTTGCAGTAGGCAAATTAGTGGCTGAAAAAGCAAAAAGCGCCGGAATTGTTGACGTAAAATTTGACCGCGGTGGCTACTTGTACCACGGTCGTGTTAAGGCAGTAGCCGATGGAGCACGCGAAGGCGGTCTTCAGTTCTAACAAATCTAAAGTGATGGCGAAGGCAAATGACATTCATTGTAAACCTAGCCAAGCATTCATAATTTCATTCAAATTAGCTAAATGTAATGGCTAAGCAAGAAAGAGACAGAGATAATTCCCGCACTTCAGAAGATTCGGGTCTCAAAGAAAAACTGGTAGCGCTCAACCGTGTAGCGAAAGTTACAAAAGGTGGCCGTACATTTAGCTTTGCTGCAGTTGTAGTAGTAGGCGACGGTAAAGGCACAATCGGTCAAGGACTTGGTAAAGCACGGGAGGTTTCCGAAGCAATACAAAAGGCGGTTAAAGACGCTGAGAAGAACCTGATTAAAGTGCCAATTTTGAACGGTACGATTCCGCATGAGGCCCACGGCAAATTTGATGCAGGTCGCGTATTGATCAAACCTGCATCCAACGGTACAGGTGTAATCGCGGGTGGTGCAATGCGTGCTGTGCTGGAAATGGCTGGTGTGCATGATGTTTTGGCTAAATCGCAAGGTTCTTCCAATCCGCACAACATTGTGAAAGCAACAATTGCTGCTTTGGCAAGTCTCCGCAGCCCAGTTGAAATTGCCCGTCAACGTGGCATTTCACTTGAAAAACTGTTCAACGGATAATTCAACTTTAGCCTGGTGTTTCATTCCGCAAGATTTGAAAAACCATAAAGCACTCCATAACAATGGGTAAGGTAAAAATTACGCTTGTAAAAAGCCCGATCGACAAAAGCAAACGCCAAAAGGATACCTTGAAGGCTTTGGGATTTCGTAAAATAAACCAAATGGTAGAACACGAAGCTACACCACAATTAAGTGGTATGTTGCGGGTGGTTGACCATCTTGTTCAGGTTGAAAATATTTAATCTGAAAACAACGCCAAAGATTTTGTCAAAACCTGTGGGGTTCGCCCTTTACAGGTTTTCATAACGAAATAAGCAGGCGTAAATCCGGTAAATCCGGCAATCAAAAATTTACTAACGCAATATCGAACAAATACAGCAATGGAGCTCAATAATCTACGTCCAGCACAGGGTTCTGTAAAAACGCGTAAACGCATTGGTCGTGGTACAGGTTCTGGCCACGGTGGAACTTCTACACGCGGTCACAAAGGTGATAAAGCGCGCAGTGGTTCGAAAGAAAAACGTCACTTTGAAGGTGGTCAAACACCGATGCAGCGTCGTTTGCCAAAACGTGGTTTCCAAAACGTCAACCGAGTGGAATTTATCCCCCTCAATTTGTCTGCACTGGAAGCACTCATACAGAAAACAGGTTTAACCACATTCGATGTACCGGCTTTAGTTGCTGCTGGTGTTGCAAAAGCCTCCGAGCAAATTAAAGTGCTGGGTAATGGTAAATTGGAAACCAAAGTGGATATTACCGTACATGCAATTTCTGCTTCTGCCAAAACAGCGATTGAAGCGCTTGGTGGAACTGTTCAAACCGTCTAAACATACGTTGCAGGCATGAAGCTGCTTTCAGTTATCAGAAATATTTGGAGTATCAAAGAACTCCGTCAACGCATTCTGTTTACCCTTGCGTTGTTGCTCATTTACCGCGTAGGTACATTTGTGGTACTTCCAGGTGTAAACCCGATTGCACTCGACCGCTATAGCCAAAGCCGTAGCGCGAACGACTTGTTGGGTCTTATCAATGTATTTACTGGTGGCGCATTCGACAATGCAGCCATTTTTGCTTTAGGCGTAATGCCTTATATTACGGCATCCATCATTGTTCAGTTGCTTGGATTCGCGGTTCCTTACTTTCAACGCCTCCAATCAAAAGAAGGTGAAAGTGGTCGCAAACGCCTCAACCAGGTAACACGTTTACTTACGGTAGCAATTGCACTCGTACAAGGTGGTGGTTACCTTCAATTAATTCGCAGCATTCCTGGTGCAGTTTCACCAAACATCCCTGACGGATTATTTTGGTTCTCAAACATCATCATTCTTACCGCAGGTACGATCTTTTGTATGTGGCTGGGTGAACGTATCACGGATAAAGGTATTGGTAACGGTACATCCTTGATCATCCAGGCCGGTATCATCGCACGTTTGCCACAAGCATTCATCTTCGAATTCCAGAAATTATTCGGTGACAACAAATTGCTGTTGTTCTTTGTAGAATTGGCACTGTTCTTTGTGATTGTGTTGGCTACGATCCTGGTAATCCAAGGCGTTCGTCGGATTCCAATTCAGTTTGCAAAACGGATGGTTGGCCGATCTGGCAGTACCATGCCAAGTGCAAGTGCAAGGGATTATATTCCGCTTAAAGTGAACTCTGCCGGTGTAATGCCCATCATCTTTGCACAAGCATTGATGTTCCTTCCAGCAACCGCGATTCAATATTTTTCTGGAAATAAAGGTCAAATGACAGGCCGTTTACATGCCTTTAACGACATTTATTCTTTAGGCTATAACGTTGTGTTTTTCCTTTTAGTTGTGATTTTCACTTATGTGTACACAGCTTTGATGATCAGCCCAACCAACTACTCAGAATATTTGAAGCGTAGCAACGCCTTTATCCCAGGTGTTAAACCAGGAGAAGCAACCGCCGATTACATTGATAATATCATGACGCGGATTACACTCCCTGGCGCGATATTCCTTGGTTTGATTGGTATTTTGCCTTCTATTGCAGCAACCTTGGGGATTAACCAGCAGTTTGCGCTGTTCTTTGGTGGCACTACCCTACTCATCATGGTGGGTGTTGCTTTGGATACTTTGCAAGTAGTTGAAAGTTATCTGCTGACACAAAAATACGATGGCCTGATCAAATCAGGACGTATTCAGGGTCGCTCTACACAGGGCATCCAATTGGGCCAGCCTCAATAATAAAAACAGCATCAAACATCCAATTTGGGTTGTTTGAGATTGATAAAAACAAAAAATGGGTTTTTTCACCAGTGCACAAAACAGCAAACATATATTCTACAAGACCAACGACGAAGTAGAATTAATGCGTGCGTCAAATTTGCTGGTATCAAAAACCCTAGCGTTAGTAGGTAGCATGTTAAAACCGGGCATAACTGGCCTTGAGATTGACAAAGCAGCCGAAACGTTTATACGAGATCACAAAGGAAAACCAGCGTTTAAAGGTTATCATGGATTTCCCGCAACGCTTTGTGTTTCTTATAATGACATTGTGGTGCATGGTATACCAGGAAAGCGGGA
Source organism: uncultured Bacteroidota bacterium (assembly GCA_903905445.1). GTDB lineage: Bacteria > Bacteroidota > Bacteroidia > Chitinophagales > Saprospiraceae > M3007. Next base: position 8,755 of record CAIVGO010000206.1, on the reverse strand, counting down.
ATTTTTGCCCACCGATGTGGTTTCTGTGGATTGTGGTGTAGAGTTGGAAGGATTTTTTGGGGATGCTGCTTTCACATTTGCTTTTTCGGAAGTTGGCGAACCAGAAATGGAACTTTTAAGCGTGACCTACCGGTCTTTATATCTGGGAATCGAACAAGCGATTGTTGGCAAACGGATTGGAGATATTTCATTTGCGGTGCAAGATTATTGTGAACGCAAACATAAATATGGTGTGGTGCGCGATTTGGTAGGACATGGGGTAGGAAGGTCCTTACATGAAGAGCCGGAGGTGCCCAATTATGGAAAGAGGGGGCATGGGATGGTACTTCGGGAAGGGTTGGCTTTGGCCATAGAGCCGATGGTGAACCTGGGAGTAAGAGACGTTTTTCAAGCATCCGATGGTTGGACCATTCATTCAAAAGACCGAAAAGCGAGTGCACATTTTGAGCATTCGATCGTTATACGGAAAAATCAGGCCGATATTCTCTCTGATCACAGTTATTTGTTGGAAGAGATAAAAAATAATCCTGAATTAAAGGAAGTTTCACCAAAAAATTAGACCTTTGCAGCCCGAAATTCAGAAGGGCAAAATATGTCTAAAGAAGATTTGATTAAACAGGACGGCGAAGTAGCCGAGGCGCTTTCTAACGCAAACTTTAAGGTTCGCCTAGAGAATGGTCACGTCATACTTGCCACAATTTCTGGTAAAATGCGGATGAATTACATTCGTATTCTGCCGGGAGATAAGGTGTCAGTTGAAATGTCGCCATACGACTTAACACGCGGACGCATTATCTATCGCTACAAATAATCAATTTGTGATTGTTCCTACTGGGGCAAAAGCAGTTTGTAAATTTTAAACGGACAACAACATCCATCATGAGAGTCAGACCGTCGATTAAAAAGCGTTCTGCTGATTGCAAAATAGTGCGCCGCAAAGGCAAGCTTTATGTAATCAACAAGAAAAACCCAAAATTCAAACAACGTCAGGGATAATTTGATGTTGGGTTCGTTGTGGTATAATTTGGGCCAGAGGTCTGAATGTGCAAAAACGAGCCGAGAGATCAACATTTAAAAATACACAATAATGGCACGTATTTCAGGTGTAGACTTACCCCGTAACAAGAGAGGGGTTATCGCGTTGACCTATATTTATGGTATCGGCTCCTCTACCGCAAAGGTGGTGCTTGAGAAAGCAGGGGTAGACGAAAGTACCAAAGTTGAAAAATGGACGGATGACAACATCAAGACCATCTCTCGTATTATAGCGGATGAATTCAAGACAGAAGGTCAACTTCGGTCTGAGATTCAAATGAATATCAAACGTTTGATGGACATTGGTTGTTACCGTGGTTTGCGTCATCGTAAAGGATTGCCTTTGCGTGGCCAGCGTACCCGTACGAATGCGCGTACCCGTAAGGGCAAGCGTAAGACGGTTGCAAACAAGAAAAAAGTAACTAAGTAATACTCATTGCGGGTTAGGTGCTATGTACAGGTGTCAGTAAACTGAAATCATCTGGGTACTGCATCATCACATCATCGAATCATCACATCGACTATACACAATGGCTAAAGGAGCTGCTAAAAAAGTTGTAAAGCGGAAGGTAAAAGTTACCCCGGAAGGAATCGTCTTCATTCAGGCGAGCTTCAACAACATCATTATCTCTATCACCAACAAGCAGGGTGAAGTGGTTTCCTGGGCATCAGCCGGTAAGGCTGGTTTCCGTGGTTCTAAAAAGAATACACCATACGCTGCACAAATTGCTGCCAACGACTGCGCGAAAGTTGCGTTTGATGCGGGCATTCGTTCGGCTGAAGTTTTCGTTAAAGGCCCGGGATCTGGTCGTGAGGCGGCAATCCGCGCGATTGACCAATCAGGCATTAAAGTGTTGGTTATCAACGACGTTACGCCGATGCCACACAATGGATGTCGCCCGCCTAAACGTCGTCGCGTTTAAGCATTCCACACGACTGTTTACCACAACAGCGTTATTATACACATTGACCACAATCAATACATTCACATAGAATGGCTCGTTATACAGGACCTACCACAAAAAAGTCGCGTGCATTTGGCGAATCTCTCTTCGGATTAGATAAATCCTTTGAACGTCGCAAATACCCGCCAGGACAACACGGACAAGCGCGCAAGAAGAAAGCTGCATCGAACTACTCGGTTCAGTTGACTGAAAAGCAGAAAGCAAAGTACACCTATGGTATTTTGGAGCGCCAATTCCGCCGTACTTTCCATGAGGCTACGCGTCGCCATGGTGTTACCGGTGAGGTATTGCTTCAATTGTTGGAAGCACGGCTTGACAATACGGTTTTCCGTCTTGGCATTTCTCCAACCCGTCGCGGTGCGCGTCAGTTGGTAGGCCACCGTCACGTAACGGTAAATGGAAATGTAGTAAACATTCCTTCCTACTCCCTGAAACCAGGAGATGTAGTTGCTGTACGTGGCAAATCGAAAGGACTCGACATCGTTACGACGCATGTTGGTGCAAAAACCAACAATGTACGCCAGTTTAGTTGGCTGGAATGGAACCCTGATAAAATGCAGGGTGTGTTTCTCGCCTATCCGCTGCGTGATCAGATCCCAGAAAAGATCAACGAACAGTTGATCGTCGAATTGTACTCAAAATAAGAGCAAAATAACGAAAGGTTGGCGGTCGGTAACGGTCGCCAACCATTTTCGCGTTTAAACGTTGTTAATCGTTATGACTGCTTTCGGCCCCAAAATCACATTTCTTTTTCCCACCCTTTTATAATTCGGAGCGTTCCACATATGAGTATTCTCAATTTCCAGAAGCCTGACAAAATTTTGATGCAAAAAGCAACAGATTTTGAAGGTACCTTTGAATTTAAGCCATTGGAACCGGGATTTGGCCAAACTGTTGGCAATTCTCTTCGTCGGGTTCTGCTTTCTTCTCTAGAAGGTTTTGCGATTAGCGCAGTTCGGATTGGAGGTGTTGACCACGAGTTTGCCACCATTCGGGGCGTTGTGGAAGACGTAGTAGATATTGTACTGAACCTCAAACAAGTACGGATTAAGCAAGTTATTCAAGACGAAAAGAATCCGCAGGAAAAAATTTACCTGACCATTAGTGGTCGTGAAGAATTCCGTGCAGGTCAGATTGAAGAATTTACCAATGTTTTCCGGATCATGAACCATGATCTGCTCATTTGCCGTATGGAACCAGCGGTAACTTTGGAGTTGGAATTGACCATCACCAAAGGACGTGGTTACCAGCCTGCAGAAGATGGCGCACCTAAAGACGCTGCAATTGGTGTTATTCCAATTGATGCGATCTATACGCCGATCAAAAATGTTTCCTACCGTGTTGAAAACACCCGTGTTGGTCAACGTACGGACTATGAAAAACTCACCATCGATGTAAAAACAGATGGTACGATTCATCCAGAGGAAGCGATTCGCGAAGCAAGCCGCATCCTGATTCAGCACTTGATGCTGATCACCGATGATAATATTACGTTCGATACACCAGCAAGCCGCGAAGAGAACGTTGTGGATGAGCATATCTTGCACATGCGCAAGTTGCTCAAAACCTCCCTCGAAGACCTGGATCTGAGCGTGCGTGCTTACAACTGCCTCAAAGCAGCTAAAATCAATACTTTGGCTGAGTTGGTACGTTATGACACCCACGAATTACTCAAATTCCGCAATTTTGGTAAAAAATCGTTGGTTGAGATCGAAGAGTTGCTGCAAGACAAGGGCCTGACATTCGGCATGGACTTGGCTAAGTACAAGTTAGAAGAAGATTAATTCACCATTTTTTCACAAAGTGTGGTAACCGTTTGAGCGTGTAAAACTGCCCCGGTGCCGCCACCTAAAAATAGGTTTATACCGTTATGAGACACGGAGATAAAATTAACAACCTTGGTCGGACAGCATCGCACCGTCGTGCTATGTTGGCGAACATGACCAATTCGCTGATTGAACACAAGCGCATTACAACTACCCTCGCAAAAGCAAAAGCATTGCGTCGTTATGTGGAGCCGCTCATCACGAAATCAAAAGACAATACGACCCACTCGCGTCGTGTAGTGTTCAGTTACCTGCAAAATAAAGAAGCAGTTACTGAACTGTTTAGCACAATTGCCACCAAAATTGGCGATCGTCCAGGCGGTTACCTCCGCGTAATCAAATTGGGCTTCCGTCGTGGTGACGGTGCTGAAACTGCGATGATTGAGTTTGTTGACTTCAATGATATCTACAACCCGAACGCAAGCAAAACGAAAACTGCGAAACGTACGCGTCGTGGTGGCAAAAAAGGTGCAAGCGGTGTTGCTGAAACAGAAGAAACCAGTGTAGTAGATGAAGTTGCTGTAGCGGCTGAAGAAACTGTTGCGGTGGCAGAAGTGGAAGAAACAACTCCTGTTGTAGAAGATGTTGCTGAAATCGTTGCAGATGAAGTAGCACCAACGGTTGAAACAGAAGAAAAGAAAGAAGACGAAGCGGCTTAATTAAGCCTTAACACAATATCGAAGCAGGCGATGCACCTTATGGGAGCATCGCCTGTTTTATTATCCAAAACATACGTGTTAATTGCGTATTCCTCGCCTGCGGTCATCGCCCGCCTCAAAGAAAAATGAATACCCTCTGAAAATAGGTCCAAATACCTGATGTTGGGTCAGCATAAACAATGCCCCATCGTTGAGGTCGGTAAAGTAGCGCACAATGAACGTTTGCCCAGTGACTGGATCTTGGTCGACTTCCACAGGCCAGAACCGTGCTTTAGTTTCTATCCCTTCTTTGTTTTTGACCGTAATGATCACAAATGGAACCAATGCTCGTACAGAATCGCGCACCTGGTTTTTGTTTTCAAAACCTTCTGAAATAAGGCTTTCGAATTGTAGTAAGTAGGCTTCTGGTACGCCTTTCCGCTGCGGGCCTTTCAGGACGGGTGTCGTAGAATAGAACGGCGTTACCTCATAGGTAAGCGGCTTTGTCTTATTAATTTTAAAAGACTGGCTCTTTTGTTGTGGATATTCGACTACAACTGATTCTATTTCTTCGGGTTTTTCAGAAAAAACGGCTCGGTCACGCCAGTTATCATCGCCGAGCATATATCGGACGCGCAATTGGCCGATAAAACCAGGGACTTGGACAACGTATGGATTTTCAGATTTATCCATAATCATATAGGTACCTCGTTCATCGGTTGTAACATCGCCTACATAATAGCATTTGATCTGTTTTCCATCTTCATCGTAGAGCTCTACTTTGATGCCTTCTGCTGCAATTGACTTAATCAGACTGGGTTTAGCTGTTTCCGTGGGGGCGTATTGTACTCGAACTTGCGCGATGGTTTCCAAAAGTGTTTGGATCGCGGTAGGTCGGGCACGAAACTGGCCATTATAGCGCCACTGATTTTTTTCTCTTACCAGGGTAGCCGTTTGTCCTTTTCGGTCGGCAATGAATATTTTGTGAATTTTACCGGTTTCCGGAACGCCAAAATCCATATCCCAGGAAACATTCACGCTGGTTTTCTGATTTTTTTGGGTAAGTACATACCAGGCCGCGATACCAAGGAAGGTAAACAAGGCCGCTAAGAGCAGGGTTCTTTTCATAAAAATTTGAAATTGAAAGGTTCAACGCGCAAAAATTAGACAGCAGTAAGGGCGCATTGGGTAGGTATGGATTATGCGATGCAAAAGAACGCAAGATTTGGCAAAATGTACAAAAGCCCTGCCTAAATTTAAAAAGTCTGCCCAGCATTGCGCTGGACAGACACATCAAAACAAAACGAAAAACCAACTTTATCTTAGGGTTTTACCCTTTATATTTTAATTATCCGCGCGTTTTTTAAGCCGTACGGATGCTTCTTTTTCTTGGCCATTTCGGTTGTAAACCACCGTAATGGTTTCACCTACTTTAGAACGACCGATGTACTCTCGAAGTTCGGGGGTACCTGTCACGGTTTTGCCATTTATTTTAGTGATAATATCCTTTTCGCGCAAACCAGCCACTGCGGCAGAGCCTTGTGGGTCAAGTTTTACCAATGCAACCCCTGGGGTAAAATCGATTTCAAGGGCATCTGCTACTTCGGTATCCATGGTAGCGATATCGGCCCCGAGGTATGGACGCTTGTATTCGCCATACGTGATCAGGTCATCACAAATGCGTTTAACGAGGTTAACCGGGATTGCAAAAGAGTATCCGGCGAATGTTCCGGTTGGTGTAGCAATTGCTGAATTAATGCCGATCAATTTGCCGTTTACATCAACGAGGGCACCGCCAGAATTGCCTGGATTGACGGCTGCATCGGTTTGGATGAACGATTCTATGGCGCGGCCACCTTTGATAATTTTGATATCGCGGCCTTTTGCACTAATGATTCCTGCGGTGACGGTAGACGTAAGGTCGAACGGATTTCCTACAGCGAGTGCCCACTCCCCTACTTTTACGTCGTCCGAGTTACCAATTTCGATGGCTGGCAGATTATTTGCGTCAATTTTGATAACGGCCATATCCGAATTGGGATCGGTGCCGATGATGCGTGCTTTGAATTCGCGGTTGTCGTGCAGGGTAACGATAAATTCGTCGGCAAAATCAACCACGTGGTTATTGGTCACGATATAGCCATCGGAGGAGTAGATTACGCCGGAGCCGGTACCTGAACGGGGTTGGGCATAGTCGTCGTAAGAGTCTCCAAAAAAGTAGCGGAAAGGATTGTACTCCTGGCGTTGGCGTTGTGCTGCAGTTTCCTTGCTTTCTGAAGCTTTGATATGCACTACAGCAGGCATAGAACGATCGGCAGCCTTTGTAAAATCGAAGGGAGCCGGGGTGTCTCCAAAATTCACTTGTTTGGAGGAAGGCGCTGGAACAAACGCTGATACCTTTGATGAATTGTCCAGCATTTTAGAAGCACCAACGGTTACCAGACCTCCTGCGGCGCCAGCAATAAGCATTGACCAGAATTTATTCATTGTTTGACAATTAGTTTGGCTTAAAATAATCTTAACTTTGTTTGAGCAAGCAAATTTAAAACGATGTTCGCTTCTGTTTGCTGTCAGAAAAGGGCACTTTAACGAAGTATTAACCAATAAGTTAAGGTTCCTGCGTTCTGTTTTTTTTAATTCAAAACATTCTTCATAACGTACAAATTGCTGACGTATGTTTGCCCCGACCAATGCGCACCGACCAACAACTATAATCGACCGACGAACGCTGCCCATGAAGCGCATGCTCGACGAGCCCAACATGCTGGAGGCCTATTTGCAACCTGAAACTGCATTAGAATCTCACTGGTTTACCTTGCCGGAGTATCGGCATGGATTACTGTGGGGTGAGCCGCGCTTTGGCCATCCGGAAGGTCAAGTTGCCTTACATGTCCGGGAAGTATTGGACAATATTGACCGGATACCTGGATTATCGGGTGTAATGCGGTCTCAATTGCGTCAAATAGCCCTGGTACACGATACCTTCAAATATGCAGAAGATCGGTCTCGGCCACGCGACTGGTCGAAGCATCATGGATTAATTGCACGCCGTTTTTTAGAACAATATACGGACGATCGTGCCGTATTGGATGTTACAGAAACGCATGATGATGCATTTTATGCCTGGTTGGTCGCGCGGCAAGACAATGTGTTGCCCGGAAAACGCGAGCGTACGCTGGAACATTTATACGAAAAGGTGGGTTATTGTATGCAGTTGTATTACACCTTTTTCAAGTGCGACACCCTTACAGGAGACAAGACCCTTGCTCCAATGAAATGGTTTGAAAAGAGTGTTCCGCACATTACCCTTTTTCAGTTTGTAGATTAAAAGCATTCCAGTTACATGAAAAAACGTTATTTGGTTACCGCCGCATTGCCCTATGCCAATGGTCCATTGCATATTGGGCATTTGGCAGGAGCCTATTTACCCGCAGATATATATGTGCGGTATTTACGCTTGATGGGGAAAGACGTAGTGTTTGTGTGCGGTTCGGATGAGCATGGCGCGGCAATTACCGTTAAGGCACGCAAAGAAGGGGTTACACCCCAGGAAATTGTAGATAAATACCATGTCATGTTGCGCGATACCTTTGTGGACATCGGTATTCATTTTGATTTGTACCACCGCACTTCTAGTCCGCTGCATCATAAGACATCGCAGGATTTCTTTTTAAAGTTATTGGAAAACGGTCAGTTTGACGAAAAAGAGAGCGATCAGTATTATGATCCGGTGGCAGAACAGTTTTTGGCAGACCGTTATATTATTGGTACCTGCCCGAATTGTGCCAACCCGGATGCTTATGGCGACCAATGTGAGCGCTGTGGCACCACCTTGAGTCCGACGGAGTTGATTACCCCACGTTCGACCTTAAGTGGCGCAACGCCGGAATTACGTCCAACAAAGCATTGGTATTTGAAATTGGATGAGCATGAGGCATGGTTGCGTACCTGGATCAACACGGGTATGGTGGATGGGAAACTTCAGCACCAGCCTGGCAGTTGGAAGAACCACGTCGTAGGCCAATGCAATTCCTGGTTAGACAGCGGATTACAGCCACGTGCAATGACGCGTGATTTGGACTGGGGCGTAGATGTGCCCCAGCATATTCCGGGTTCGGCAGGCAAAAAGTTGTATGTATGGCTGGATGCGCCAATTGGGTATATTTCAGCCACCAAGCAATGGGCTGCGGATCATGGTAAAGACTGGGCCCCCTATTGGCAAAGTGATGATACCGGGTTGGTTCATTTTATTGGAAAAGATAACATCGTATTCCACTGTTTGATCTTTCCG
>CAIVGO010000205.1 GCA_903905445.1 uncultured Bacteroidota bacterium | reverse complement strand
GTGGGATGCTTGACACCAGGTTGCGACCAAACGATTATTACTGGCGTTGAAGAAGCGGGGAATAAATTGCCAGGTTTCACCATCGCTCCCAATCCTACAGTTGGTAAATTTAAGATTGAACCATCAGAGAAACTATTGAAAGAGGACGCTACCTACATCATAAGAATATTTGATGCAAATGGAACACTTATTTATCAGGAAAACCAGCCATCTCCTGATACGAATTTTGACCTTTTAGGACAAAGAGCGGGGGTATATCATATCTCTATTACAAATAAAAATGGAGGGTATTCTTTTGATAAACTGATCAAAATATAAAATTCTGGTGGATGAAGGAATCTATTGCGGAATCCTGGAGTCCATATACGCCGTCAAGATGAAACCCATTCGTCGGGTATGAACCCGACGGATGGGCCGCACCAGGTAGAACCTGGCGCGAGCGGTGGGCGGGTCGCGACCCGCCCCTACAATGCCCGCATGGGCATAAAAAAACGGATTACCCGGATTTAATCAGATCATAAACAATCTGTGCAAATCCGAGTAATCCGTGGTGTATCCCCTTTTTCGGAGAAATCCCCTCCTTACCCGTTGATCGTCAAAATCTTTACCTCTACCCGCTGGTTTTTCTTTTTCCCGGCTTCTGTTGAGTTCGGTTCGATCGGGTATTTCCAGCCGTAGCCTTTGTATTGTACCCGTTCGGTGGCGATGCCTTTTTCAATCAGCCAGTCGGCTACCGCTTTGGCGCGGTTGGTAGAGAGTTCGTTGGCAAATTCTTCATTGGGCCACATCTTGTTGTTGGTATGGCCGCCCACTTCCACCATGACATCCGGGTTATCGTTCAGGAATTTAAACAAGGCGGTCAATTCGGCTTCGCTTTCGGGTTTTACCTCGTATTTATTGGCATCAAAATATACCTTTTCGAGTCGGAACACCTTGCCTTTTTTCATATTGCTGCGCTCAATCTTTTCGTTTGTGGCAGCTTGCGCAACTGGTTTTTTGACGCCGGTTTCCGGCTTTGGAGTTGCGGTGGTAGGCTTGGCAGTGGTAGGCTTGACGGTGGCTGGGCCTTTTACCGCCAACTTTGGTTTTGGATCGGGCATTTTATCCGGTCCGCAAACCACTTTTTTAATTGGGGACAAGTTGTCCAGCAGGATATTGCCGTTTTCAGGAAACAAAATCGGCGTTTTATAATACGCCTCAATCAGGATAAACGTATAACTGCCCTTTTTAGGACTAATACGTGCGTTATAGGATATCCAGCGGGTATGGGTAATGAGGGAACTTTCGTACAACAACTCCGCTTTGTCGCAGTAGCCCATGCCGCCCCAAATGCGAATTTTACAGGGGGCAACAAAGTTTCTAGGTCCGGGGGTTGCGCTTTTTGCCAGCGGACTAACGTAAATTTCGGATCGGCACAAATCCATGCTAAATTCATAGCATTGATTGATTTCCAGGGGCCGACTGATGCGTTGTGCCACCGACTCCCAGGTATCGGTTTCCCGCACCACCAAACCGAGGTACGAATTGCCGTTGCTCGCCGGACGTGTTACATCAAAGCTGCCGGGCTGAATATCCGGGGCACTTTCGCCTGGAGGGCCACAATCATACCAGCCTGCCGGTGTTTGACCCGCTTTGGGAAATCCTTCAAACGAAGGGTTATTGAACAAAATGGGTGCTTCTTTCGTTTGTCCGAACCCAAATACGGGTACGCACAGGATGATTAGGACCCACTTAAACATACATTCAGCAGACATAGTACGGTAATTGTTTTGATCAGGATTGTGAAAGGCTACCACGCAAAATCAATGCCTCGAAAGCGCATGGATCCTGCTTAAATCGCCCTTAAAAGTTTTCTCAGTGCAAAAATTTATACTTAAACGTCAAAAGCGCGCAAATCATGTCCCGTTTTAGATAAAACCGCAGATTTTAACACGAAACAGCGCCGTAATGACATTTGTTTTAGCCTTGTACCGATAAACGGCTCGCAAGCCCCCTTCTGCTTGCAAGCCGTTTAAATTCACATTAGACTTATTGCGTTTTCTTATCCAAATGCTTCCAATCCGGTAATATCATGGCCGGTAATGAGCAAGTGTATATCGTGGGTGCCTTCATAAGTCAACACCGTTTCCAGGTTCATCATGTGGCGCATGCAAGGGTATTCGTTGGTAATGCCCATGCCACCGTGTATCTGGCGGGATTCGCGTGCGATTTCCAAGGCCATGTGTACGTTGTTGCGTTTGGCCATCGATACCTGTGCCGAGGTCATTTTGCCTTCATTGGCCAGGGTACCCAAGCGCCAGGCGAGCAATTGTGCCTTGGTGATTTCGGTAATCATTTCGGCCAACTTCTTCTGCGTCAATTGGAAAGCACCGATGGGCTTGCCAAATTGAATACGCTCTTTGGAATAACGCAGGGCAGCATCATAACAATCCAGGGCAGCACCAATGGCGCCCCAGGCAATACCGTAACGCGCTTTGGTGAGGCAGGTAAGCGGTCCACGCATGCCCACAACACCCGGCAACACGTTGGATTTAGGTACACGTACATCTTCAAACACCAATTCGCCGGTAATGCTGGCGCGGAGCGACCATTTGCCGTGAATTTCGGGTGCCGAGAAGCCAGGCATGCCTTTTTCAACAATTAAACCGATTACTTTACCGTCTTCGCGTTTGGCCCAAACCACCGCGATATCGGCCAGCGGGCTGTTGGTAATCCACATTTTAGCGCCATTCAGGATGTAGTGGTCGCCATCTTCTTTTACATTGGTTACCATGCCGCTGGGGTTAGAGCCGTGGTCGGGTTCGGTCAAGCCGAAGCAGCCAATCAGTTCACCTTTTGCCAGTTTGGGCAGGTATTTGCGTTTTTGTTCTTCCGAGCCGAATTTGTAAATAGGGTACATCACCAGCGAACCTTGCACCGAAGCCATCGAGCGAATGCCCGAGTCGCCGCGTTCCAGTTCTTGCATGATCACGCCATACGCGATTTCATCCATGCCGCCGCAGCCGTATTCTGCTGGCAAAGACGGTCCAAAAGCGCCAATTTCGGCCAAACCTTTGAACAAATGCGTGGGGCATTCTGCTTTGTCGGCATAAGCCTCAATGATGGGACTCACTTCCGCTTTTACCCAATCGCGCACCGCATCGCGGGCGAGCAGGTGTTCGGAAGAAAGCAGCCCGTCTACCAGGTAATAGTCGTGGTGCTGGTAGCGGTCTTCCCGTGCAGTACGGGGTTTATTTAACGAATCAAGGCCGTTCGATTGCATATTTTGCCGAAATATTGGTTAGGATAATTTTGGTGCAAAAGTAAACAAAGTTTTTGCCAACTCGGTTTTGTCAATTCCAAATTCCTTATTTTGACCGAATTTAATTTGCTAAGATGATCATAAATAGCCGTTTTAACAAATGACGTTTGGAGAAATGTCATTAAAGCGTCCATTCTTCCCAATCATCCAGGGGGGCAGGTTTGATGGTACGCTTGGTTTCTACCCGTTGCAACTGACGCTCCAATACCAGGCGCGCAAGTCCCATCGGTGCCGGTTCAGGTGCTTCGGGGTGCATCACCCGGTTAATTTTATGCTCCAGCACATCCATGCGGTACAACATGCTCATGAGGTATTCGGGTTGGGTGGCCAACATCTGATCGATGCGTTCGGCCAACATGTCTAACAAGGCGGCTTCCGATTCGGGCGCGCTGCTCAGTTCAAAATCGCCTTTAATTAGTTGGGTAGTCTGTTGTAATGCTGCGTTGTCCATATCCGTGAAGAAGCGGATAGTTGCTCCTTATCTTAGGTAAAAGTACGGGATTTGGGACAAAAAACCTAAAAATAATGATTGCACAATCGCCACAAACAACCGATTTGTGGGCGTAAACCCAGATCGAACACAGGATTTATTGTATTTTTTACAATAAGCCAATATTCCTTTCGACAAACTGCTTTTAGATTAGCATTAGTAGTTTACATTTGCTTAAAATAATGAATGGAATTATGAAAAAAACAGGATTTCTTTTGTTCGCCCTGACCTGCCTCGCGTGTGTGCAGGCGGCCGCACAACAAACTTCGGTAAAAGATATTGACCGAAAGGTAAACGAACTGCTTGCTAAAATGACCCTCGAAGAAAAAATCGGGCAATTACAGCAGCGGGCAGGCGATATTAGCACGGGTACTGCCGTTGCGAAAGACGATTTAATGAGCCAAATCCGCAGTGGACAAGTGGGTAGTGTGCTCAGCAACACCAGTTTTGAAAATAAAATCATCATGCAACGGGCGGCCGTAAAGGAAACCCGCTTGGGCATTCCGCTGGTGTTTGGGTTCGACGTTATTCATGGCTACAAAACGATTTTTCCGATTCCGTTGGCGCAGGCTGCCAGTTGGGACATGGGGATGATTGAGCAAATTGAACGGATCGCAGCAACAGAAGCAGCGGCTGACGGACAGGACTGGGCTTTTGCGCCGATGGTGGATGTTTCGCGCGACCCGCGTTGGGGCCGCGTGATGGAAGGTGCTGGCGAAGACCCTTATCTGGGCAGTAAAGTGGCCGCAGCCCGGGTAAAAGGGTTTCAAGGCTCGGACTTGAGCAGCCCAACTGCCGTGGCGGCTTGTGTAAAACACTATGCCGGATATGGATTTACGGAAGGTGGCCGCGATTATAACACCGTGGACATGAGCGATCAACGTCTGCGCGAAATGGTGTTGCCGCCTTTTGAAGCGGCGGCTAAAGCGGGCAGCGCCACCTTTATGAATGCATTCAATACCTTAAATGGCGTGCCAGCCAGCATGAATAAGTACCTGGTTTCCGACATTTTGCGCGGCGAATGGGGCTGGAGTGGTATGGTGGTAAGCGACTGGAATTCTTTCGGCGAAACCATCGTACACGGCGCTGCAGCCGACGAAACCGATGCCGCGGCAAAGTGCCTGAATGCGGGCAGCGACATGGATATGGCGGGCTCCACCTTTCAAAAAGGGTTAAAAAATGCGTTAGACAAAGGACGGGTGACCAAGGCTCAAATTGATGAAGCCGTTCGCCGGGTATTGCGTTTTAAATTTCAGTTAGGCTTATTTGACAATCCTTTTGTGCGCCTGGACCCAAAACGTCGGGCAGAAACCCTGGAAAAGCCCGAATACCGCCAGTTTTCGCGGGAGGCCGCAGCAAAAAGTATGGTGTTGCTCAAGAATGAAGGCGGCATTTTGCCCTTAACCGAAAAAAGCCCTTTCAAACGCATTTTGATTATTGGTCCATATGCGAATAGCCATACCAATAAAGACTATATGAGTTTCTGGACCCTGGGGTTGGGCATGCGCTACTACGATTCGACCAAAGTGGTGACCCCTGCGATGGCCCTCAAACCACAGTTGGAAGCCCTGGGCTTTTCGGTATCGGTACAAGAAATCTGCCTCGATGCTACATGCACCGAAAAAGACCTGAGTGTGGCCATTCAGGCGGCACGGGAAGCCGATTTGGTGATTGCTTGTGTGGGGGAAGAGGGACTCAATTGCGGAGAAAGCCGTTGTGTGAGTGATTTGAACCTGCGGGATAACCAGGAGCAGATTTTGCGCGTAACCAGTCGGAACAACAAACCGACCGTGATGGTACTGTTTAACAGCCGCCCGATGACCTTCCAATGGGCCAACGACAATGTGCCTGCGATCCTGGTTGCTTGGCAGCCTGGTTTTGAGGCGGGCAATGCACTTTCGGACGTACTGACGGGCAAAGTAAACCCGGGTGGCAAGTTGCCGGTTACTTTTCCGCGCAGCACGGGCCAAATTCCTTTATACTACAACCATTTGAAAACGGGTCGGCCCCAGGAAATTTTCGGTACCATGTGGACCAGCGGTTACCTGGATTTGCCGAGCACCCCTGCCTATCCATTTGGATTTGGCTTGAGTTATACCAAATTTGCTTATTCGGATATTCGCTTGAGCAAATCGCAAATCAGCCTGACCGAAACCCTGGAGGTATCAGTGGATGTGACCAACACCGGTGGCCTGGCGGGCGATGAAGTGGTGCAATTATACATCAATGATGTGGCCGCTGATATTGCGCGTCCGGTGCAGGAATTGAAGGGTTTTGAGAAGGTAAATCTGGCTGCAGGCGCAACCAAAACCGTAACGTTCAAATTGACGGCCGCTGATTTATCTTACTGGAATCAAAATAGCAAACGCAAGGCAGATCCGGGTAAGTTCACCGTTTTTGTAGGGGGCAATGCGCGGGATGTGAAAAGTGCTGGTTTTGAATTGAAATAGGTTATTTGGGTGGATGGCCACTCATGTTACGCTGTTACTTGATCAAACATGATGATGTGTGTATTTACACGTGTTTTTTTGATCCTTGAGATTTTATAGAGGATTTGTAGTAGCGTGTAAATCCTATTGGCGGGGTGACCGAAAAAGTCGCCCCGTCAATAGGATTTACGCATTTACAGGGGAATAAAGGAGGCTTTAGGTGTTATGCATGCTTTGGAAAGATTTGCTAACTTCTGTTCGTTTTGTTAAGGATTTTTGCCAGAAATTTGTGGTAATGCGTAAAAATCCCGAATTTTGATTTTACGGGATTAGAAAAAAATATAAATCTCCAATTGATGCAAAAGCCATTTTCTATTTTTCTAGTTTATTTATCCCTTTGCTTTTTGGGCGCATGTTGGCAACCTCCCCAAAAACAAAATCTTCCGACCACTGTCCGAGGCGAAGAAGATTATTTGAGTATGCTTACCAATCAGTCGGATTTTGACGCATTAAAAGGCGTGCCCCTTTCGAATAAATTCTCGGAAGTAGATGCCATCAAGGTGGTGTATGATTTAAATCGGCAAAAGTTGTTTTTTATGAATTCGCGCAAATACCCCTATCATTATAATTTTTGCGCCGATTATCTAGGGTATTCCAGGGGGCTCAGTACGTTCAATACGTTGGAATACAGCGCGTTGCCAGGTAGAAATTACTTGCTTGCCAACCTGAATTATTACCATGCTTCGGATATTTATACCCTCGAATTTTTTGTAGATGATCAGATTTCGGCCGCGCAAATCAAACTTTTACTGGGCGAGGTGGCGCAATATGCTTATTTTAAGGACAAATTATATATACTTTCGAATGGTAGTATCCAGGAAAGGCTGGCTGGAATTGACCCGGCCCGTATTATTTCGGTAGATCGAATATTTGGGGATTTGCGTTACCAGCCGATGGTTTGCGCCAAGTCGTATGGCTATTTTCAAAAAGTGGGAAAATCCGATTTTGAGCAGTACAATTTCACGACCAAAGACATCATTTTTACCGATTTTTTGCCTAATGATTTGCCTTTTTGCCAGGGTGTTTTAACTACAGAGTTTCAAACGCCGCTTTCGCATATCAACGTTTTATCGCAAAACAGAAAAACGCCCAATTGTGCCGATAAACGCGCCTGGAACGATCCCAGCCTTCAAAAATTTATAGGAAAACTGGTTTCGTTTGAGGTCAAACAGGATAGTTTTTACCTGAAAGAGGCAAGTCTCGAAGAAGCAAATGCCTATTGGCTGCAAAAAAGTGGAGAACCCGGCCAAATACTGCGTTGTAATACGAAGAAAAAGGGGTTGCTGGACATTAAGCGGATTAACATGTTCGATGTTGATATCGTAGGCGGGAAAGCGGCCAACTTTGGTGAATTGGAAAAGATTGTGCTGCCTAATGGCACTAAAATTCCAATTCCGGAGGCCGCATTTGCCATTCCGTTTTATTATTACAAAGCCCATATCGACCGGCATGTCCTGCAGCCACAAATTGATTTGATCTTACAATCAGATAGTATTTCCAAAAACAGGACTTTATTATTCACCCATTTAAAAGCCCTTCAAGACAGTATCCTGGCCAAACCGCTGGATCCTGTTTTTTTGCAAACGGTCGTTCAAAAACTAAAGTCGTACCCCGCCTATACCGAATTCAGGTTCCGTTCTTCCACCAATGCAGAGGATATTCCCGGGTTTTCGGGTGCCGGATTGTACACCTCCAAAACAGGCAGTTTGGTAAATCCGGAAAAATCGGTTGAAAAGGCCATCAAAAAGGTTTGGGCCAGTTTATGGTCGCCCAGGGCTTTTGAAGAACGGGTAAATGCGAAAATTGATCAAAAAAACCTTGCAATGGGGGTTTTGGTACACCGCGCCTTTGGAACAGAGGAAGTGAATGGTGTGGCGATTACCAAGGATTTATACCGCAAGTCTTACCCGGCTTTTACTATTAATGCCCAAAAAGGCGAGGCCAGTGTTGTTTCGCCCGAAAAAGATGAAATGCCGGAGCAGTTTTTAATTAAATATTCCATTCATGTAACCGGCATGAACAAAATTGCGGTAGATTATTTGGCCCATTCTCCGCTGAATGCCTATCAACCGCTGCTGCAAGACGCAGAAATTCAATTACTTGCAGTGTACCTGGATGCGATAAAAAGGCATTTTTACACCGCCAACGGGTACAAGGCGATCAACGAGGTGTTTTTCGATTTTGCCATGGATATTGAGTTTAAACTGGATAAAAACACGCGTAAAATTTATATCAAGCAGGCGCGGAGTTTTGATTAACAGCGCGAAGTATACCAATCATGTCCACCCACCAAATCTCCCAACAACTCCTCCAAGCCGCCCAATTAAACCAACCAAGCGAACAAGCCCTTGAGCAACTGGCGCGTATGCCCCTGCCCGAACTAATCCGGGACTTGCCCGATGATGCCCATAAACTCGCCTGCTGGATCAATCTCTACAATGGGTTTTTCCTGATTTTGCGCAAGGAAAAGCAACTAGAAGCACCGGCCATTTTTACCAAACGCGCCATCGCAATTGCCGGATTATGGCTGAGTCTGGATGATGTAGAGCACATTATTTTGCGAAAAAACCGACTAAAATGGGCTTTGGGATATTTGCCCAACCCGTTTTCGCGGCGGGTTTTGCGGACATTGATGGTTGCCCAAAGGGATTACCGCATCCACTTCGCCCTGAATTGTGGGGCTAAAAGTTGTCCACCGATTGCCTTTTATACACCGGATAAAATAGAACAGCAATTAGAATTGGCCACCCAATCCTTTTTGGAAAGTGAAACGATCGTCTCAGAGGATCAACATGCGGTGGCTACTTCGCGCTTGTTATGGTGGTACCGCGGCGATTTTGGCGGGCAAACAGGCATTCGGCGTATGTTGGAAGCAAGATTATCCTTAAAAAGTACACACTACCGACTTTCTTTTCGTGCGTATGACTGGACGGAGGACCTGGATAATTTCCAGTCCGGCGCATAGACGGGTTGCTGCGCGATGGTCAAAGGCCTAAACGAAAACGGCTGCCTCCGGTAAACACCGAAGACAGCCGTTTTTATAGGCCATTGCATAAGAATCTGTGCAAATGATTTGCTCAAAAACTATTGCTCAGATGGAGCAGCAGCAGTGCCTTTTGAAGCACAGCATGATTTGCCACCTTTTTCACCTGCACAAGCTTTTTTCTCGCCAGCACATGCTTTTTTAGTCATCACGGCTTTGTCTTCAGCAGCAATGGTTTTAGGTGCAACATTTACAAAAGCGTTAGACTGCTCGTCGAACTGAACGCTTACAAATTTTACATTGCCTTGTGCGTCCGCTTCTTTGCGTACATAAGCGACGGTACCGTCGTCGGCTTTGCGCATTTCGATGCTTGGATCTGCTTTAGCGGCGCTGGTTGCTTTAGATGCGCAGCAAGACTTACCTGCGGATGCTTGGCCTGCGCATGCTTGTGCTTGTGCGCCTGCGATGCCGATCGCGAGGAAAAATGCGAAGAAAAAAATCACTTTTTTCATGGAAAAACGATTGTTTACTAGTGAAAAATGAGTCGTATGTATAAAAACAATTTCAAAATTAAGGGTAAAATGTGAAACAAGATTTGTTTTTACACCACCTTAACATTCAATTTGAATAGTATCGACCAAATGGGCTTATTTACCCTTTAAAATGCCATCGTAGCGTGTCTTGTCGTTGAGCAATTGCACGGCGGCTTCTACTTCCGGGTCGTTTTTCAGGTTTTTACGCACCTTTCCGCGTTGAAAATAGTACCGCCCCACAATTTCCTGTTCGATTTCGTGGATGATGCGGGCTTTGTTTTTCAACAAATCCCCTTGCTTTTCCAGTTTCAACTTGGCTTCGAGCGCATCTAGTTCGACGTTTATTGGATAATTTTCTTGTGCGAGCAGGCCCTTTAATTCTATTATTTTGCGCTCCGATGCCGATTGGTAACTGAAACTGCTGTTTTTCAGGTATTGGGTAAAATCGTCCCAATCGGTAAAGTTGAACACTTCAATCGAATCAATCGAAGTGTGCTTGATGGCCCATTGGGTCACATAATCGAACAGCAGATGTTGGTCCAGCAGGGCCTTTACCAGGCTGGTCGCAGAATCATGGGGCAGCACGACATCGGGTTTGATGCCACCGCCATCCAACACCGTGCGGCCATTGGTGGTTTTAAATTGTGCACGTTCGGCCTCCGGGATATCGACCGGAACCCCGTCTTTATACCGGGAAGACTGAATACAGCGCCCGGATGGAATATAATATTTGGCGGTGGTGAGTTTTACTTTGGCATTGTACCCAATGTCGCGGGTGTTTTGCACCAGGCCTTTTCCGTAGGTGCGTTGGCCCATGATGACCGCCCGATCCAGGTCTTGCAACGAACCCGAAACCACTTCACTGGCCGAAGCGCTCATTTTATTGACCAAAATTACCACTGGAATATCTTTATCGAGCGGTTCTGTGGTTGTTTTGAACGTATTGTCCCACTCAATTACTTTGCCGTGTGTGGTTACAACGCTCAAGCCGCGCGGCACAAACAGGTTGATGATGTTCACCGCTTCGTTCAGCAAGCCGCCGCCGTTGTCGCGCAGGTCGAGGATGAGGCCTTTTAGTCCGCTGTCTTTATCTTTCAGTTTTTGCAGGGCTGCACCGATATTGCCGCCTGCATTTTGGGTAAAGGTGGTGAGGTTGATGTAACCAATATGTTCGGCCACGATGCCCGAATGGGGTACATTGGGCACTTCCACTTCTTCGCGTTTGAGCGTTACGTTGAGGTCTTTACTCGTGCCAGGCCGGCGCAGCGTCAGCATGGTTTCGGTGCCGGGAAAGCCGCGCAAAAAATCGAGGACTTCCTGTTCTGTTTTGCCTTTGGCGGTGATACCGTCTACGGCAACAATGGCGTCGCCTACTTTCAATCCGGCTTTATGGGCCGGGCTGTTTTCAAAAATTTCGGTCACGACCATATATTCGCCCATCTTCATCCCCGAAGCGCCCACGCCGTTGTATCGGGCATCCGATTGAATGCGGTACCCTTCAATGTCCGTTTCCGAAATATAGTTGGTAAAGGGGTCCAATCCTTCAAGCATCGCGTCCATGCCGCGGCGCATCACTTGTCCAGGATCGAGTTCGTCGACATAGCCGTGGTTGATTTCTTTAAAGGCATTGGCAAAAATTTCGAGGTTTTTGGCGATATCGAAATACTTTCCAGCGGGTGTTGGACTTGCTGCTGGCTGGGCAAACCCGATGCAGGGTACCAGGAATAATAGCAGTGCACTGTTTTTTATGGTCATCATACGATTGAAATACTTGAAAAACGATGGGGCTCCTTGGGACGGAAAACTAAAACGAAGAACGGAATGTTTGCGTGCTTTTCCGACCAATTTTACTTGCCTTTAGGTCAAAAACGTGTTTAGGGCTTTTTTTACAGGCATTTAATCGGTTAAAAAGTCTTTTAAAACCTGAAGCAACGCCGCAGGCTGGTCGGCATGTACCCAATGTCCGGCATCCTGAATGGTCACGACTTCCGAATTGGGGAAAAGTTGGCGAATCCCCGGAATATCTTCGTCTTTGACATAATCGGATTTGCTGCCTCGTACAAAAAGCGCGGGTTTGGTGAATGGGTCGCCGGTAACCGGGCTCAGAATATCCTGAAAAGCAGCCCACAGCACCGGCAAGTTCATTTTCCAGGCAAAGCCGGTCTCGGTGCGGGTGATATTTTTTAATAAAAACTGTCGGGTACCGTTTTCGGGGATGCGGGGCGCCAAAAAGTCCTCAATTTCCTGGCGTGTTTGCACTTTATTCAAATCAAGTGCCAATAAAGCCTCAAAAATGCCCGAATGGTTGTCTTCGGCCTGACCGGGCTCTATGTCCACGACTACCAGTCGGTTGACCATGTCGGGGTAATTCAAGGCCAATTGCATGGCTACTTTTCCGCCCATCGAATGCCCTACAATGTCGGCCGAAAACATCCAGCGGCTTTGCATAAAATCGTGGAGGTCTTCCGCCATATCTAAATAAGTATGGGTGGGGGCGTGGGGCGAGCGGCCGTGGTTGCGCAAATCGGGGGTAATGACCAGGCGCTCGTCGGCC
>CAIVGO010000204.1 GCA_903905445.1 uncultured Bacteroidota bacterium | reverse complement strand
AGCACCTTTGGTTACCAGGTCCAAAAACTCCGTATTGCGAATGATCTCATTGGCGCCACCACCATTTGCGTGCGGCACCATTAAGGTCAAACTTTCACCAATACCATAACTCCAGCCAAATTGATACTCGGGATCCAATCCGCTGCCCCGGCCCGATTTGCTGCTCAATTCGGAGCGCCCACGAATGGTTTCCTGGCTGTATTCATAGGTAGACCACATGCGCGACAAATTGCAAAGAAAACCAAGGGATATTGCAAACACAATGATTCCCAGCGATTTACCCCAATTCAAAAAGGTTTTGTGCTGGAAGGCATGCACCAACTGCGCGATAAAATATAGGCCACATAATAATAAGGTGTAGTACGTAATTTGTACGTGGTTGGCATACAATTGCATGGCTACAAACAGGGCTGTGACACCACCTCCTAAAATCAGGCGGTTGTTAAATGCCAGGATCATCCCGGCAAACACACCCGGCGCGAGGGCCAGGGCAGCCATTTTAGTGGTATGACCTGCTTCCAGGATGTCAATATTATAACTGGTAATGCCAAATGCAACCGCGCCAAAAATGCCAACACGCCAGTCGGCACCCAAAACACTCAGCAACAAGTACATACAAAACATGGCCACAAAAACCTGTACCCAAACAGACGTAATATCCGCCCAAAGAAACAAGGTTTTGTAAAAAGGCATGGTCAGGTTGCCCGATGCAGGCGAATAAATTTGGAAAGCAGGCATGCCACCAAAGGCACTGTTGGTCCAGTTGGGCGCCTTGCCCTCCTTGGCCAGATATTCCCGTACTTCGGTTTGCATGCCCCGCGCTTTATCATTATCACCCTGGCGCAATACCTTTCCATTGAATGCATTGGGCGAAAAATAAAAGGCAGAAACCAGTAAAAGGACAAAAACAGCAATCAAATGGGGCAAAAATTTCTTAAAATCCATATAAACAGGCAGATAAATGATTGAAAAGTATTGTTTTTCAAGTGCGGCGAAGGTAATTAGTTAAACGCAAAGCATACGCATTCCACCCAGAATTCCCTTACAAAGCATCCCTATCAAAAACGGAATGGATCAAAATACAGGCACTGCATCCGCAAGATATTGGACAAATGCCTGTTTTTACCCAAATTGAGGTGTTATTTCACCAGTTGAAATGCGTATTTTTGCAGGATTAATCATGTTCATCTATCCTTGATCCCATCTGCGACATGTACCGATTTAAACACTTTATCCTTCTTTTGATCTTAATCCTGAACAGTGCTGTTGCCTTCGCTTGCGGTTTTGGCTATATTGGCGATTGCTCTACGGGTATTCACCTCAGCATCAATGGCACCGTGGATAGCTTTGAGGTTGCCCAATGTCCCTATTTGAAGTCTTTCGATGGCCTGGATTTGGGTTCTATTCAAAATCTTGCACTGGTAAAAGCGACAAGCATTACCTGGGAAAGTTGCACCAACAATGTCACAGGGGTGCAATTGGTCTATAGTATTCATAAAATTAACGAAAGTCCAGGATCTTGGGCATCCTTCAACCTGAGCCAGGATTATCATATCGAAGACGGTGCGTACGATACCCGATATAGCAGCCGTACCGGAAATGTAAATCTTTTGAATGGCCTAAGTTTGGGGCAGGATTATGTCCTGGAAGTGTATTTCATTGCCTATGTGGATACCATTGGCAACGATTTTATCCCTGAAACTTCGTTAAAACAGGATAACAATGGCAAAAACTACAAGGTTCGGTTTCGGTACGATGGCCCCAATGCCCCGCCTTTTACCGTTGTAACAACCCTGGTGCAAAACTTAAAATGCCATGATGACCAATCGGGACGTGCCGGTGTAAGTGTATATGGCAACCAGACCAATTTATTTTACCAGTGGTCCAATGTAAACAGCAACTTTTTTGCACAATATAATTTGCCGGCTGGAACCTACACGGTGACCGTTTCGGGCATTAATGGCTACACCCAGGCCCGAACCATTGTGTTGACAGAGCCGCCTGCCTTGCAACTGGTATTGGTGCAGGCCCCGGTCGTAGCAGTTTGTGCTGGTACTGACACCCTTTATGCAACTATAAGTGCCACCAATCAGGCCCAAAAACCTACGTATGCATGGTATAATAATGGCATTTTGGTGAGTACCGACTCCGTTTATACCGTCGCTGTTCCCTCTATACTTAATAATTTGGTGGTCACAATCAAAGATGCTCAAGGTTGTACAGAAACAGAAACCGCCAACATTTCGGTTACCCTGTATCCGGCCTTAAATCTATATCTAACGGTTCAAAATTGCACCACAACCAGCTCGAACGACGGCGCCTTATCCGCCCTGATTTTTGGAGGAAAATCTCCATATATCGTACAATGGTCGAATGGGGCAACCGGCGACTACGTGGATCAACTAGCGCCCGGGCAATATTGCGTTACCATCACGGATGCCGTACAATGTTCGACCATCAATTGTGCAACCGTGACTGCGCCGGTATCTGCACAAGCGCCCGATGACGTAAATTCATGGACTTTGCAACCAAATCCTGCCCGTGCAGGCACCGAAATTATCGTGAAATCGTTGGGAAAACCTGCATTTATCCAATTGTTTGGTTCAAATGGACAGTTGCTGGCAACCAAGGTGCCCCAGGAGGAATTGGAGGACATTCCGTTCAGGTTGGCAGCCGATTTGCCGTCTGGAATATATTGGCTGGTGGTTCAAGCCGCTGGAAATTATAGCCGACAACCCTTAATGGTGCACTAAAAACAGCGGTCACCGGGCTTTATTTCCCAATAAAATCTTAAAGTTGTCGTTACTCCTTCCTGAAATGTCGTCTAAGCATTTCATATCAAGCCTTTTCATTACCTTTGCCCCCTGAAAACTGATTTTTAAACAACTTACACAAAATTTTCCAAACATGAGCAAAAATCTATTTCTTTTGCCTGCCCTTTTGGGCGCTTTCCTGTTGTTCGCAACAGCTTGCGGCGACAGCTGTGACACTACAAAATGTGGTTTCGGTACTTGTCTTGACGGTACTTGCGAATGCGACCTGGGTTACGAAAAAGACAGCGACGGCAATTGCACCATTGCTTCGCGCGACAAATTTCTCGGCAACTACACTGTGAACGAAACTTGTTCTAACTCTGGTACTGCTACACCTTACCCAGTAGGCATCATCGCTGGCACCGCTGTGAATGAAGTTAAAATGAATGGCGTATATGGCCCAGTTGCAACAGGTGGATTTGTGAATTCTGTTATTGCAAAAATCGAAGGCAATACCATCACCATTGATCGTCAGCAGCCAGACAACGATAAATTTTACATCACCGGCAGCGGCACCATCAACACCACTTCATCGCCTGTGAAAATTACAGTTCAATACACTGTAACCAATGAAAACCCATCTCCGATCGTAACAAACACTTGCAACGAGGTGATTTTCACAAAATAATTTGCTTTCTAAAAAGCATCTCTTACAAAATAAAAAAGCGGCAGTTCCTCGAAAGGGACTGTCGCTTTTTTTTAATACTTAAATTTGCAATTATTTGCCGCCACCGGTTGGTTTGCCACCGGTTTTGCTTGCTTTTTTATCCGCATTGTTGATTACAGGGGCTTCACCGCCTGTTTTCGCTTTCTTCTCTTCTGTATTTGGTGATACGGTGCCCGAAGTTTTGTCTTTTTTCGCTTGAGCCGGATCTACAGGTTTGTTTACTTGTGGCAATGGATCTGCTTTTGGGCCTTTTGAAGTTGGCTTTTTAGCAGGCTTTTTGCCGCCTTTTGCTGGAGCTGCTGCCTCTACTTCGGCTGCTGCTGCTTGTGCTGCTTCAAAGCGAATTTGTGCTTCCGCTTCAACGCGAGCATCGCATTCAGCCGTTTTGTCCGCGCGAAGTGTTTCCAATTTAGCTTTCACTGCGTTGTCAATTTCAACTTTTTGTTCAGCCAAAGTTTTTGCGCCAAATGCAGTGAGCGTTACAAATCCTGCTACAGCGATTGCGCCCGCGAATAGAACTTTTTTATGCATGGTAAAATGAATTTTTCAGTTTAAAATGAGATGAATCGTTTTTTGGAGTATTGGTAAAAATGTTGGTCAACTTACTGCTTATTTGCCTGTTGGCTCCGCAGCAGCCGCTGCTTCCTGGGTCAACACTGTTACTTTCTCAGTTACCCGTGTTTCAAAGTCCGCTTCGCATTTAGCGTTCATTTCGCTTTCTACGGCTGCTTTTCCAGCTTCGTAACCTTTGGTAATTTCAGCCTGAACCTGGTCTGGCGTAAGCAATTTTTCACCGCAAGATGCCATAGAAAGCATCAAAGCAGCGCCGCAGAGAATTCCCAAAACAGTTTTTTTCATGTTTAAATAATGTTGAGATTGGTGAGAAAATTGATGCAAAAGTACAGTTTGCTGTGCTTGTTACGCATGCCGTAAGTTTTTTTATTATTACGTTATGCAAAATTTTGATTCAAACGAATTTTTCACAGTATCATTGTTTCTGCATTAAAATCCGATTCAAGATGCTGGCGAACCATCCAATTACACACCAATTCGTTTCTAATTTGCACTTTTTTTCAAAGCACCTTGCATTGCTAAGCATTTTGGCATTTGCACCAACCCTGCTGCATGCCCAAACGGACGAACAAACCAGCGGCGAACTCCTCGAGAATTTTTTCCGAGACAATGAATCCGCTACTGAGTCCGATGCACAATTGTACTTAGAAATGCTCGATCAGTACAAATCGCATCCTATCAACCTGAACAAGGTAAGCAAGGAAGGGTTGATGGACCTGCGGTTTTTGAACGAACTCCAAGTGGATCAATTCATTGCCTACCGCGATCAGTTTGGTCCATTTTTGAATGCCCTGGAGCTGCAGGCCATTCCCGATTGGGATGTTTCGGACATCCGTCGTTTGATGGCTTTTTCCAAAGTGGAGGCGGGCTTAGACAACCGCAATGTCAATATTTTAAACGGCTTTTATAAAGGCGATAACGAGGTACTGATTCGATATGGGTACCCTACGCCCTTTACGTTTGCGGACCGATCAGAAGGCCCCGGAAATGCCTGGGCGATTCGGGTCAAGCATAGTTTTGACAACCGACTGCGCTTTGGTTTTACGGCCGAAAGCGACCCGGGGGAAGCGATTTTTAAAGGCAGCAACAAACACGGGTTTGACTTTTACAGCGCACATTTGTTTTTTCAAAATGTAAATCGGGTTGTAAAAACGGTGGCAATCGGCGACTATTCTGCACGTTTTGGTCAGGGATTGTTGTTGCAAACGGGTTTTGCCGCAGGTAAATCGGCAGAAACGGTTTCTATTGCCCGCGGCGGACGAAAACTCAATGCTTACGGCGCATTTGGCGAAACTTACTTTTTTCGAGGAGTGGCCACTACCCTATCGCTGGGCAAACATGTGGAAATAACGGCCCTGTTCTCCAGCCGTCAACGCGATGGCAATGTGCAATTGCCCGATACCCTCAACCAGGAGGATAGCGAAATTCGTTTTACCTCGCTACAGTCGTCGGGTTTGCACCGAACTACTTCGGAAATTGAAGATGAAAAATCTTTAAGTGAAAATGTTGGCGGAGTATCAGGAAGTTATATCTGGAAATCTGGCCAAGTCTCCTTAAATGGTTTGTACATTGCTTACGATAAGCCCTGGAGTCCGAGCGAACTTGCTTATCGCCGATATGCCTTCCGGGGTAAATCCCTCACGGCCTTCAGTGCCGACTATAACTGGCGTTACCGCAACTGGTTGGTGTTTGGTGAAACGGCCCGCAGCGACAACGGCGGGGTGGCCACCGTAAACGGGTTGCTGCTTTCGCCCGACCGGCACGTGACACTTTCGGCGGTACATCGGTCGCTGGCACCCAATTATCAATCTATTTATGGCAATCCATTTGCGGAAGTGAGTGGTTCTTCCAATGAAAACGGGCTGTATATGGGCGCTGACATTCGCTGGATTCGGCGGGTGCAGATCAATGTGTACGCCGATGTGTGGCGGCATCCGTGGTTGCGTTTTGGCGTGGGCGCACCCTCGCAAGGGCATGAGTACCTGGCACGTATCTTCTGGACAAAAAGCAAAACCTTTTCCGCCTATGTGCTATTTCAAACCGAAACGAAAGAAAGTGATACAAACATCGAAGGCCAAACCGGGCTGATTGAAAACCAACGAAACCGGATTCGGTTACACGCAACGTATAAAGTAGGTCCGGGACTAGAATTGCGTTCCCGGATCGAGTGGACCACCGTAAAACCAGGCAGTTTGGCACGTACACAAGGCTTTATCGCCTACCAGGAAGCCGTTTGCAAACCACCAGGATCGCCTGTATCCGGCAGTTTCCGGTATGCCATTTATGATACCGATAATTACGACACCCGCGTGTACGCTTATGAAAACGATTTGTTTTCCGCTGTTTCTATTCCCGCATTTTCTGGAAGAGGTACCCGCTACTATTTTAACCTGACCTGGCGGGTAAATACGTGGCTGCGCCTGGAAACCCGTTTTGAGCAAACGTTGCAAACCAGGTCGGTTACAAGTTCAGGCGTGGTTGGAGACAGGACGTTTTTGAAATTTCAAGCAAGAATGAATTTTTAGTGAGGAGTGAGGAGTGATAAGTGAGGAGTGATAAGTAAGTGGATCTTCACAAAAAGTGAACACTAAACATCTAACATAAATAATTAACCGACTTCGGAGAAGTCATGCATTTGTAGACATGCATTTGTAGAAAAAACAACCGAGATGATTTATTCAGACTTCGGAGAAGTCATGCATTTGTAGACATGCATTTGTGGATACGTATTTGTGGATACGTATTTGTAGACATGCATTGGTGGACAAATATTTATACAAATAATAACCAAAAAACCACTATCACTAACCGCTGATCATAAATAAAAACATATCAACTCCAATTTTGTCAACCATATTTGGGCATGTCCAAACTAACAACTATCAACTATCAACTAACAACTAATGTTTGTCCATTGATCGCTTCCACGCCCTGGATTTCCGGTATTTTGCCTTGAATGGTGTGCATCAGTCCGGCGCGTAAGGTCATGGCCGACATGGTACAAGATTCGCACATGCCTTTCCAGCGGATTTGAACAATCATCTCATCAGTAACGTCTACGAGTTCAACATCTCCGCCATCCACATGAAGGTGTGGGCGGATGCTTTCGAGTGCGTCTTCAAGCCGGATGAGCAACTGATCTTTTTCGCTGGAATTCATAATATGTGGTGCTGTTTGTGCAAAGGTACAACAAAAAAAAGCGTATTTAGATCAATTTTAAACCGCTTCTTTTAAACGGTCCCGGTATTGCTTGCGGAATTTCAGGATTTTGGGGGTGATTACAAAGGCGCAATACGACTGTCCTGAATTGTTTTTGTAATAATTTTGGTGGTAACTTTCGGCAGGATAATACGTGGGTGCTGCATCTACCTGGGTTACAATCGGGTTGTCCCACATGGTTTTGGCTGGACCCGCAATGAATGTTTGTGCGGCAGATTTTTGTTCGGGCGTGTGGTAAAAAATCGCGGAACGATATTGGGTTCCCACGTCATTGCCTTGGCGGTTCAGTGTGGTCGGGTCGTGGAAAGTAAAGAACACTTCCAAAATTTCGTCGTAGGTAATTTGCTGGGGATCAAACTCAATACGAATTACTTCAGCATGGCCGGTGGTCCCCGTGCAAATATCTTTGTAAGTAGGATTGATGGTTTTGCCGCCGGTGTAGCCACTTTCGACACGCAACACGCCTTTCAAGTCTTGATACAGGGGTTCTATGCACCAAAAGCAGCCGCCGCCCAAAGTTGCAATTTCGGTT
>CAIVGO010000203.1 GCA_903905445.1 uncultured Bacteroidota bacterium | reverse complement strand
TGTCGGAATGGATTCGTTTTTCCAGCAAAGATGCGGAACAACATCTGGACGGACTGACCACAGCAGGCATGGAAATCAATGGTATGAGTGGTTGGGTTTGCCGCAATTTTTACGGCCCATCCAATGTGCTGGCCGATAATTTTCGGAATAAAAACATCGAAATTGCCCAAAAGCAAGTAGCCGAATCGGCAGGCTGGCTCCTGATTACGAGCAAAGACAACACGGTAGCAAGTTTGCTCGAAACAGGTCGTCGGATGCAGCGGCTGTTTCTGAAAGTGCGTGAAAAAAACATCGCTTTACACCCGATGACGCAAATCCTGGAAGAGCCTACTACCCATGCGCCCCTCCAACAATCGGTCGGTATCACGGATCCGGTGCAATTTATTTTGCGTTTGGGTTATGTGGATAAATATCCCGACCCGGTTACGTTGCGGCGGCCGGTGGATTGGTTTGTTTCGCAGGCAACATAAAATATTGACTTTATTATATTGACAATCAACGCATTAAAAAAAGCACCCGCCGGATCTGTTTCCGTCGGGTGCTTCCTAATTTCACTCGATTTATAATTTAATAAACTGTTCCACTGCTAATTTTTCTTTCCCATCTACCAGCACCACCACGTATATACCTGCTGGCAAAGAAGCCACGTCGAGTACATTCGAATACGTTTGCTCCAACCACCGACGACCATTCATGTCATTGATTAACAAGCGCGTATCTTCCCCGACAGTGCCCTCCCAGCGGAGGTTCAACAACCGACTTACCGGGTTTGGAAAAACCAGCAAGGCATCCTGTTTCAGGACCGTCAGGGTAACAGTACCATCTGTAAGAGAAGCACTTTCTTGTCCTTGTTGAAATCCGGCAGGCGTGTTGAGCGGCAAGGCGGCTGAGTAAGCCGAACAATTGGCCTTTACCCGCCATGCATAATTCGTGGAGGGCTGCAAACCATTAAGCGACACTTGGGTACTGGAAACCGTGCCCAGGGTGTAATACACGTTGGAATTGGCATATTTTAATTGCAACGTGTACGTACTGGCGCCACTGACCGGCGACCACGATAATACCGCCGAAGTTGCAGTGACTGACACGTTGGTCAGGTTGGCGGGTGCATTGCAATTGCCATTGCCCGCAGCCAGGGTGGTAAAACTGGCCGTGGCCGAATAAACGGAGCAATTGGCCTTCACCCGCCAGTTATAGGTAGTAGAAGCGGCTAAACCGGTAATGGTCAAATTGGTTGCAACCACCGTTCCGGCACTCAACCAGGTTCCGCTGCTGTTTGTTTTGTACTGAATGCTATAGTTGGCTGCGCCCTGCACAGCGCTCCACGACAAACTGGCGCTGGTATTGGTCAGGTTGGTACTCGCCAAACCCATGGGGGTATTGCAAGTGCCACCGCCGCCGCTGTTGCTCAGGGTGGTAAAATTGAGTTGCCCTGAATAATCCGAACAATTGGCTTTTACCCGCCAGTTGTACGTCGTGGCAGCGTTCAAACCGCTCAAATTATAACTGGTACCAGCGGTATTGCCCGCAGTAAGCCAGGTTCCGCTGATGCTTGTTTTGTATTGTACCGTATAGTTTGAAGCCCCCGATACGGTCGCCCAACTAAAGATGGCGCTGCTCGAAGTCAGGTTGCTGGTCAGCAAACTGGTAGGTAACGTACAGGTATTGCCGCCGCCGCCAATGTTGGTGGTTGTAAAACTTGCACTGGCACTGAACGCCGAACAATCGGTTTTTACCTGCCAATTATATCCCGTATTGGCCAGCAACCCACTCAAATTCAACGTTGTAGTTGCCGTGCTCCCAGCGGTTGTCCAGGTGCTGGTACTGCTGGTTTTATATTGTACGGTATAACTGGTGGCACCTGCAATGGCCCCCCACGATAAGGTGGCGGTGTTGCCGGTAATATTGGTGGTACTCAAGGATCCTGGCGCTGTACCCGTTTGACTTAAACAACTGGCTGCCAACACTTTACTGCGAATATGATTGCCTGGTACCGAGCCAAAGCCATTGTTAAAATTAATACCATAACTGGTTAGGTGACAGTAACTCATGATGGTTCCACCATTGGATGGGGCAGGACCCGGCGAACAACCGCCTTCAGGCGATACACAATTATCGAGGGCGCCGTTGGGCCATTGACAAGAATGCGTGTGCCAGGAGCCCAGGTTGTGCCCCAATTCATGCGTTAACACCTCCACGGACCAGGAGTACGTAGGAACATTTTGAAACGTATTGGTAATGGCACTCACCCCAAAAGCGTATTGTTTGAGGCAAATCACATCCACATACGCAATGCCGCCACCCAAGTTGCGGGTACTTAAAAAATGCGCCAGATTGCCATTAAAATTGGTGCCTTTATTGCTCCGAAAAGCATTCAGGACCGAACTGGTGCTGCCCATCGATGCATAAGGATCGGTGGAAGTCCAAACATATATTTCGGAAATAGCGATCCCAACGTTTTCATTGGCATATAAAGCCGCCACTTGATTGAACAGGGAGGTCACATAAGCATTTACATTTGCTACACTGTTTCCCCGATCCTGAAACAATTTGAAATCGCATTCGAAATAAACCTGCACCGTTTTGCAGCCTACCCCGCGGTCCTCTACTTGTGGTGTGCCGGAAATTTCTTCCATGGTTTCATCATTAAAACAAGTGTGGGGGGCCTGTTCATGCAAATCTTCGCTGCGGTACAAAATGTATTGCGCCGAGCCATCTTCCATTTTTGCCACCTGGTAAGTACCACTTTCGTCGGTGTACATGGCAACAATACCGTCGCTAAAAACGCTCAGGGTTGCAATTGACAGGGGGTTTCCCTGCACGATACCGCGATAGTGTAGGCCGTTGTCGACCGTTACCGCCGATTGTGCATTGGTCCCCAGGGTTCCAATTTTAAAATCGGGTGAAAGAATGTCCACTTGTGCCATTTCCAACACCACCGGAGTGGCATTTACCTGTGGAATTTGGAAAGCAATCGTGCTCGGAGCAGCCTTTTTTATTTTGGCTAATTGCGCTGCATCCAGGCTGAATTGGGTAAGGTGATCGGCCACCAAGGGCAAGTCCGAGCGATCTTGTGCCGCACGTAATAACTGAAATGCTGGAAAATTGCCCGACAGTCGGTAACTTTCCAGCCAGTTTGCAATGTTTCCCGTATTTTGGGTAAACGAGAAGGCTGGCATGCAAACAGACAACACCAGCAAAAGCACGAAGGATCGGAATTTGATTAAAAAAGTGCTCATAATGTGTAAATAAAGATTAATTGTGAAGAAATCGGTTTAAAATGGCCCTGAATTTCAATGGATTATTGCTGGATCAATGGCCTGCGGAACTTTGGGCGGTTCAGCGGGGACTGTACTTTGGGGATACTTTTTTTGAGTCGATCAGGGTATTGAATGGCCGCATTCCACTGTTGGAAGCCCATTGGGAGCGCTTGTTGGGCGGATTAAAAGCAATGGATTACCAGATTCCATCCGAATGGACGATTCCATTTTGGGAAAAAGAGATCCTGCGCGTGACAAGGTCGCCCAATGCCCGCGTTCGATTGACCGTCTGGCGTGCACCAGGCGGATACTATTTTCCGGAAAATGACCAGGCACAATTCCTGATTACGGCATTGCCGCTGGAATCAGCCCAATTCGAATGGTCAAATGAAGGGTTGAAGACCGGATTAATCAAGTCTGTTCGCCTGCCCGTGGATGCATGGTCGGGATACAAAACCCTGAATGCTGCACGGTATGTAGCGGCGGCAAAAGAAGCGCATTCGATGGGGTGGGATGATGGTATTATATTAAATGCGTACGAACGTGTTTGTGAAGCCTGTAGCAGCAACGTATTTTGGTTTGAAGGATCCGTGTTATGTACGCCGCCGCTGTCGGATGGCTGT
Source organism: uncultured Bacteroidota bacterium (assembly GCA_903905445.1). Classification (GTDB taxonomy): domain Bacteria; phylum Bacteroidota; class Bacteroidia; order Chitinophagales; family Saprospiraceae; genus M3007. The sequence goes on along the minus strand of CAIVGO010000203.1, from coordinate 4,189 downwards.
GTAACGGGAACCATGCGAAAAATATTATTGCTGTTAAGAGCCGAGAAGGCTTTGCCAGTACAAGAGAAAGCTGCTACATTCGCCACGTTATTAGCGGCCGATGAGCTGTTGTTCACCAATGCCATACGGGGCATCCGATGGGTACGGGAATTCGAGGGAAAGGTGTACGAACACCATAAAACGAAAGCCTTGTTTCAGGAAATGGTGGATGCCATGAATGCTTTTTAAGCCGCTTTTACGCATGTTTGCTATCCTTGCTATGTCCTCTTTTTTAGTTAAAACTTTGATTGTGAGTCGTTAAAACTTTAACATTTAACGTACGTTAAAATTTTCAATTTCCTTGTTCCATGAAAAAAATCCTTGTTGCCAACCGCGGAGAAATTGCACTTAGGGTAATGCGCACCGCCCGTCGCATGGGTATCAAAACCGTCGCCGTATACTCCGAAGCCGACCGCAATGCCTTGCATGTACGCTTTGCCGATGAAGCCGTTTGTATCGGTCCGGCCCCCTCTGCCCAAAGTTATTTGCTGGCCGATAAAATTCTGGAAGTAGCCCTTCAAACCGGTACCGATGGCATCCACCCGGGATATGGATTTTTGAGCGAAAATGCAGGCTTTGCCCAAAAAGTAGCCGACGCGGGTATTACGTTCATCGGCCCAAGCCCTGCCAGCATCGAAATGATGGGCAGTAAACTGGCCGCCAAAGATGCCGCTAAAAAATTCGGGGTGCCCATGGTCCCCGGCATCGAACAAGCCATCACCGATATTGCAATGGCAAAAGAAATCGGCCAACGGGTGGGGTATCCAGTGCTCATCAAAGCCTCGGCTGGCGGCGGCGGTAAAGGCATGCGCGTGGTTGATACGGAAGCCGACTTGCAAGAACAAATGGATCGGGCCATTTCTGAAGCGATTTCAGCGTTTGGTGATGGCGCGGTTTTTATCGAAAAATATGTGACCTCGCCGCGCCATGTGGAAATGCAAATGCTGGGCGACACCCACGGCAATATTGTGTATCTGTTTGAACGTGAATGCTCTATACAACGCCGACACCAAAAAGTAGTAGAAGAAGCGCCGAGCGCCATCCTTACCCCCGAACTGCGCAAAGCCATGGGTGAAGCAGCCATTAAGGTGTGCAAAGCCTGCAACTATGTCGGCGCAGGTACCGTGGAGTTTTTGATGGACGACCAGATGAACTTTTACTTTCTGGAAATGAATACCCGCCTGCAAGTAGAACATCCGGTTACGGAAATGATTACCGGCCTGGATTTGGTGGAAATGCAAATCCGCATCGCCCGAGGTGAAGCGCTGCCATTTACCCAGGAAGACCTGCGTATCAACGGGCATGCCATCGAATTGCGGGTATGTGCCGAAGACCCCATGAACAATTTCCTGCCTTCTGTGGGCACCTTAAATCGTTATCGACTCCCCGAAGGCTTTGATGTGCGGGTGGATAGCGGATACGAAGAAGGCATGGAAGTACCCATTTTTTACGATCCATTGCTGGCAAAACTAGCTGTACATGGCAAAACACGCGCTGAAGCCATTCAACGCATGAAAGAAGCCATTGCCCAGTATGAAGTGGAAGGTGTGGCCACTACCCTACCCTTCGGCCGTTTTGTGATGGACCATGAGGCCTTTGTTTCCGGAAAATTTGATACAAACTTCATCAAATATTATTATTCACCCGAAAAAATGATCGAAAGCCACCAGGAAGAAGCCGAAGTGGCGGCCCTCTTGGCTTTGCGGGCTTATTTGGCAAATAAAAAAGGCCTGGTAGTGGCAGAATCGGTGGAAAGCAAGTGGAAAGCGCGGGTACATTAAACTTGTTGAGAAAATAAATCCACGCCACAAACGTTCCCTGCCTCAACAAAACATATTTGATCACCCACTTTTTTTAAAAAATTCATGATGCGATTTAACAATTTATTCCTGCTTTTCCTCGCGCTGGGCATCAGCCTTTCCTCCTGTGTCACCAAAAAGAAATACACCGCGTTGCTGACACAACTGGAAACCGCCAACAAAGACCTGGGCGCTTGTGGCACCAAACTCAATAACCTGATGAACCAACTCAGTGCCTGCGAAAAGGAAAAAGAACGTTTGAAAGGCGATATCAATGGCAACCAAAGTACCCTGAAACTTAAAGACGAACAAATTACCGACCTTAAAGCACAAATTGCAGACCTCAAAGCGCAACGCGACAAACAACTCACCCAGGTGGGCGATTTGACCGTTTTGTCTAAATCGGCCAACGATAATATCCGCGAAACCCTGTCTCAACTGCAAAACAAAGACAAATACATCCAACTGCTCCAATTGGCTAAAACCAAAGCCGATTCGATCAACCTCGCCCTGGCGGTCAACCTGAAAAGTGTCCTGAAAGACGGCCTGGACGACCAGGATGTAGATGTTAAAGTGGATAAAACGGTGGTATTCATCAATTTGTCGGATAAAATGCTGTACCAAAGTGGCAGCGCCAACCTTACGCCAAAAGCAAACGATGTACTGGCTAAAATTGCAAAAATCATCGCCTCGCGTCCAGAATTTGAAGTGATGGTGGAAGGATACACCGATAATTTGCCGATCAAAAATGCCTGTATGGACGACAACTGGGACCTGAGTGTAAAACGCGCTACCTCTGTGGTGCGGGCACTGCAGGTTACCCACAAAATTGATCCAAACCGCTTGATCGCAGCGGGCCGTGGCCAATACAACACCCTGATGGCCAACGATACCGAAGCAGGTCGTGCTGCAAACCGCCGTACGCGCATCATTATTTTGCCAAAAATCAATCAGTTTTATGACCTGTTGAACCCAAATCTGGTTCCTGGTAACTAATATAACCAACTTTTGCAGCACAATTTGCCTAACACCAGGGCAGGTTGTGCTGCATTTTTTTTAGAGAAACCATATAGTCCCCTCCTTGCTAAAAATATTTAAATACACCGACCACAAGTTTTGTCATCCATTAGCATCTTATTATTAAAACGAATCCTGTAATTGACTGACGCGGAGCTCCTGGTACTTCTGAAGGATAATGATGCAACTGCCTACCGGCATCTGGTAGACCGGTTCGGACCCTTTGTGTACAATACAGTGTTGGGTGTTTTGCAACATTCCGGAGATGCTGAAGACATTACGCAGGAAGTTTTTGTGCAGGTTTTTCAATCGATTCACCAATTTAAAGGAGAATCAAAACTGTCAACCTGGATGTACCGCATTGCCGTGACCAAATCGCTCGAATTAATGCGCAGCCGCAAACGCAAAAAACGCTTTGCTTTTGTGCAAAGTTTGACCCAACCAGGTAATAATCAATTAACCATTGATCCGCCGCATTTTCAACACCCCGGCGTAATCATGGAACAAAAAGAACACGCCCAATATTTGTTCAAAGCCATTGAAAAATTGCCTGAAAAACAAAAAACAGCGTTTATTCTGCACAAATTGGAAGACCAAAGCTACCAGGAAATTGCAGAAATTATGCAGGTTTCGCTTTCATCCGTAGAATCCCTGATGTTTCGCGCAAAACAACAATTGCGCAAATTACTGGGCGACTATTATGAAAATCTCAAACCCTAGAACCGACTTTTTAATTAAAGTGAATCATCTAATCAACATGCACACACAAGAAAAAGAAAATTGGATCGATGCCGCGCTCAATTCCCTGGATGGAATAGAGCGGGCAACACCACCGGCCGATTTGTACGCGCGTATCCTCGACCGCCAAAACACACCCCGTCAAAACGCCTTGCGCGTCCGTATGACGCCCCCGCAGCGCTGGATGGTCGCTGCAAGCATTGCCTTGTTGCTGTTTGTCAATGTAATGACTTGCATCAAAATGAAACAACAATTTGCAGTGCGGGCCAATCCGGCTGGTGTTTTCGCCACCGAGTATTTTGGTTTTTTGAAACCTGTTGACATCTAAGCCCTTTCCTTCCTAACCGAATTCAAATGCCATGGAAAACACTCGATTTTTAAAATTCCTGATTGGCGCTTTGTTGCTTATAAATCTTAGCACCCTTGCCTTTTTCTGGTTTGCCGGTCCGCCAAGACCAAAAGGTGGACCTGCAAAATACCTGATAGAGACCTTGCAACTAGATGAGCAACAACAAATTGCGTATAGTAAAATACGGGAGGAACATCAGCAAAAAACGCGGGCGTATCAGCAGGAATTGAATGCCCGCCACAAACGG
>CAIVGO010000202.1 GCA_903905445.1 uncultured Bacteroidota bacterium | reverse complement strand
TTTTTAAAACATAATTTTATTTGCAACGCATCATGGAAAATTTTTGGAAGTTTTCGCCCGGACTTGTTCGAAAAGCAATCACACTTGGTGTTATTTTGACACTAAGCAAAAGTGCGATCGCGCAAAGCGCCAGCCGCAACACAGATTCCCTTTTTATTCGCAATATTTTTACCCACGCCCTCACCCAAGGGAAAAGTTACACCTGGTTGGAGCATCTGACTAAACAAATTGGGCATCGCTTGAGCGGCAGTGCCAGCGCAGCCAAGGCTGAAAACTGGACTTTTTCTGTGTTGGATTCCCTCGGACTGGATCAAACCATGAAGTTGCCCTGTATGGTACCGCATTGGGTGCGCGGCAAGGCGGAAAAGGTTAAAGTACTGTCCAAGGGTGGCGTAAAAGGCTTTGATTTGCATGCCTTGGCCCTCGGCGGATCGGTTGCGACGCCCAAAAGCGGTTTGCAGGCCGAAATCGTGCGGGTACAGCAATGGGAGGAATTGGACAAATTGGGTGAAAAAGGCATCAAAGGCAAAATCGTGTACTACAGCCGGGCCATGGACCAAAGCAAGCTCCGCACCTTTGAAGCGTACGGCGGCGCGGTCGACCAACGGGTATTTGGCGCTTCGCGTGCAGCCAAGTACGGTGCCTTGGGGGTCATTGTACGTTCAGTAGGCACCCGCATCGATGATTTTCCGCACACCGGCACCTTGCGCTACGATTCCGCGTACGCGCTTATTCCTGCTGCGGCCATCAGCACCCGCGATGCTGAAAAACTCAACGCGCTGTTACAACAAGGCCATAAATTGCAGGTTTCGATGGAAATGCACTGCGAAACCTTGCCGGACGTGCCAGCCAATAGCATCATCGCCGAAATAAAGGGCAGCGAATTTCCCAATGAGGTGGTGCTTGTTGGCGGCCATTTAGACAGTTGGGACGTGGGCGAGGGCGCACACGACGACGGTGCGGGCGTGGTGCAAAGCATGGAAGTGCTGCGGATTTTGCATCAATTGGGGTACAAGCCCCGGCATACCATCCGCTGTGTATTGTTTATGAACGAAGAAAACGGCGGGCGCGGCGGCGCATCCTATTATCAATATGTCCGCGAAAAAAAGGAATTTCCCCTGGCTTCCATTGAAAGTGATGCGGGTGGGTTTACGCCCCGGGGATTTACCTTTGAAGGCGATGCCTCGGTTTTTGGGCCGTTTTACGAAAAAGTATCCAGCTATCAGGCCCTGCTGGAGCCATACGGACTCAAATTCAGCAAAGGCGGCTCGGGTGCTGATATTGGTCCACTGCGTCCCTTAAAAGGCCTGTTGGTGGGTTACTCCCCCGATTCACAACGTTATTTCGACCTGCACCACACCGCAGCCGATGTGTTGGAGACGGTCAATGCCCGGGAATTGGAATTGGGTGCGGCGAGTATGGCGGCTTTGGTGTATTTGTTGGATTTGTATGGGTTGTAGGATGCGTGACGTGTTCCCCCCCGACATAAACCTGAAACGTACCAGCGTGATTTTAGAAATAAAAGCAGTTAAATGACCAAGGAATTAAACGCATCCCCGCACCGCCGTTACAACCCGCTCACCGACAGTTGGGTGCTTGTATCGCCCCACCGCGCACAACGTCCCTGGCAGGGGCAAGTGGAAAAACTGCCGGCCGACACACGTCCGGCGCACGATCCGAATTGTTACCTCTGTGCGGGCAATGTGCGGGCCAATGGCGTACAAACACCTGATTATGAGGATGTTTTTGTGTTTGATAATGACTTTGCAGCCTTATTGCCTTCCCCTCCTTCAGAGGAGGCGAAGGGCGAACTAGGACCACTTTTTATTGCCCGTCCTGAGCGCGGCATCGCACGCGTGATCTGCTTTTCCCCGCGCCACGACCTGACCATGGCCCAAATGGAAACCGCCGATATCCGCAAAGTGGTAGACGCATGGGTAGACGAATACCGCACACTCGGCGCCGAATCGTTTATCCATTACGTCCAGATATTTGAAAACAAAGGCGCCATTATGGGCTGCTCCAACCCGCACCCGCACGGACAAATCTGGGCGCAGGAAAGCGTGCCCGATGAACCGATGAAAAAGCAAATAGCGCAGTTAAAATACTGGGAAATAAACAATTCTTCCTTGCTCGCGGACTATATCAAAGAGGAATTGGTGCTTAACGAGCGCATTTTGTTTGAAAACGAGCATTTTGTAAGCCTTGTGCCGTTCTGGGCTGTTTGGCCTTTTGAAGCGATGATCGTGCCCAAACGCCATCTGCCCCGCATCACGGACATGACGGACGACGAGCGTACCGGTTTGGCCGATGCCTACCGCCGATTGACTGCTTTGTACGACCGTCTTTTTGATACTTCGTTCCCGTATTCGTCCGGTATCCACCAGGCGCCGACAGATGGGGAAGCGCATGCGGAATGGCATTTTCACTTTGTATTTTACCCGCCGCTGCTGCGTTCGGCGACCGTGAAAAAATTTATGGTGGGTTATGAAATGCTGGCCAATCCACAGCGGGATATTACACCGGAAAAAGCAGCCGAGATGCTGCGGGGCTTGCTGGACGCTTAGGTTTTTTACCCGAAAAACGCGGGCAGGTTACGAACCGGTAAAAGAAATCGTAGGCGATGGCATCACAACCTATTCCACAGATTTCGCATTTTGTATTTTTGGGGTACCGAGCAATACGAGGCATATTTACGTGTTGGCGGTTATGGTGTGACAACCGTCCATCAAAAGAAAAAAGAAAAACGAAAAATGACAAGGCAATGGATAAAGCAATTTTATATTCGGAAAGACAACGATTTAAGCAATGGTGGTTGTGGTTAATTCTGTTGGGCGTTAACGGACTTTTTTTGTTTGGGGTATTTAAACAAGTTATCGGGGGACAACAATTTGGCGACAAACCAATGAGTAATGCAGGACTTTTAATAGCGACAGGCCTAACCTTCGCCTTGACAATTTTGTTTGTAAACTTTCGCCTTGACACAACAATTAAAAAAGACGGAATATATGTTCGCTTTTTCCCTTTTCACTTACAATTCAAACATTACACTTGGGACAAACTGACAAAATCATACGTTAGACAATATGCACCAATTTCTGAGTACGGTGGTTGGGGTTTACGACTTGGACTTTCGGGAAAAGGTGCAGCCTATAATGTTTCGGGCAATAAAGGTTTGCAACTTGAATTTACAGATAACAAAAAATTACTTATAGGAACAAACAAGCCAGATGAACTAATGGAAACCCTGAACAAAATTGGACAACTAAAACAATGAATTTAACAACATTCTTATTTTTTAGTATGCTGACCATTTTGACCTCTTGCAATGGTCACACAAAAAATAACGCAGCAAATCCTGACGTTTTAAGCGAACATATTGCACAAGGCGATACCGTAAATAAACTTGGAGATCATTTATGGTATGTGTTTCAAGACAAAAAGGACAACTATTGGTTTGGGAGTAATGGAGAAGGAGTGTATCGTTATGACGGGAAAACGATTGTCAATTTTACCACAAAAAACGGACTTTGCAACGACAGTATAAGACAAATTCAAGAAGATAAATTTGGTAATATATTTTTCTCAACGCTTAGCGGTATCAACAAATTTGACGGAAAACAATTCACGACGTTACAACCTGTAAAAAGTAAAGACTGGAAATTAGAGCCCAATGATTTATGGTTTAGCATTTTGGGTAAAAGAGGTGAAAACGGACCTTATCGTTATGACGGAAAAAACCTGTTTCAATTGGAGTTTCCAAAACATTACCTACATGATGAAATTTATGCAAAAGGCATAAATCCGTTTTTTAGTCCTTATGAAGTTTATTGTATCTACAAAGACCGAAAAGGCGTAATGTGGTTTGGCACTTCTGTATTTGGTGCTTGCCGTTTTGACGGACAATCTATCAAGTGGATGTATGAAGAAGATTTGACAATCGCCCCATCTGGTGGCACTTTTGGTATTCGTTCCATTTTTGAGGACAAAAAAGGTCATTTTTGGTTCTGTAACACTTGGCATCGTTATATTTTCGACTTTGACAAAACAACAAAAAGTGACAGACTTCAATATCAAAAAGCAAACGGAATTGGAAACGCAAAAATATTTGACGGAGACGAATACGTTTACTATTCATACATCGTAGAGGACAAGCATAGCAATATTTGGCTGACCACTTGGGACAAAGGCGTATATAAATATGACGGGGAAATCATTACAAATTATGCAGTCAAAGACGGCACAAAAGACGTTAATTTAGTTTCAATGTATAAGGACAATCAAGGCGACTTATGGCTTGGGACGCTTGAAAACGGGATATTTAAGTTCAACGGAAATACATTTGAAAGATTTAAGAAATGACAATAGAAAGAAGAACTGCCACTAACACGAGTTTGGCAAAATGTTGTGTGCAACTTTGTGAAAAACCCTAATTTTGTATTATTGCTAAAGTCACAAAGCGCTATATCCTTTAACCAATTTATTCACGACCCCGTTGATAAAGTTAAAAAATTGCAGATATCTGGAGGTTTGATGCTGCTGGTTTTTATCTTTGCTAGTCGGACGCGACAAGTACGTATCTACACGTTATCGGTCATACTATGACGACACAGCATGAACAGTAGCACTAAAATAGAAATCCTTAAAGGCGACATCACAAAAGTGACGGTGGACGCAATCGTAAATGCTGCGAATACTTCCCTTTTAGGCGGTGGCGGAGTGGACGGTGCAATTCATAGGAACTTTTTCTTTTGCTACTTTAGCAATTGGACATTACTCACTAGGCATAAAATTTAAAAGTTGAATATTTTATTTATTTGTAGCAGAAATAAGTGGAGAAGCGCAACCGCTGAGACAATTTATAGGGATTGTCAAGACCACAATGTTAAATCAGCTGGAACTGAACCTTCCGCTGTTGTAAGAGTTTCCGCAAAAAATATTTTATGGGCTGACATCATTTTTACAATGGAAAAAAAGCACAGACAACGACTAATCGAAAAGTTTCCAGACGAAATAAACGAAAAGAAAATTATAATTCTTGATATTGAAGATAACTATAAATATATGGACACAGAGCTCGTTGAGATTATTAAGACTTCTGTTGAACCATATTTATTGGACTTGAGCGAATAGACTAAAACTGTAACCAACATTAGGTTTGGCATTATTGGGGCTTTTGTTTAACAAAACGCTGGCTGTTAACAACAACGTGGGTGGTCATCCTGTGCAAAAATGTTCGGAAGCCGTTTCGGCACCTTTGCCACGTCGGAAGCGTTTTTTCGACGCTTCCGACGTGGCAGAGGGGCCGAAACGAGGAGCACCGCGAAAACATGCGTATTTTATATGGTTACAGAAGTCAAAAGCGGTACATCTTTAATCAATCTATGCATGATAAGGTTGATAAAATTAAAAATTTTAGATACTTGGAGGTTTTGTGCTTCTGGTTTATCTTTGCTAGACGGACGTGGTAAGTACGCATATTTACGTGTAAGCAGCAATTTTAAAAAGACCCAATGACTTCAAAGATTTTCTATTTTTTCCTTGCGACTATTTTGATATTTAACATAGGTTGTAAATCACAACCAGTCGCAAAAAGTTCTTTATTGACAAGGGACGAAAAAATTATTTGCGACACTTTACAAATCGACACTTCTATAATTAAAGACATTCGACAGTTTAATTCAAACAAAATTGAACCGTTTCATTATTCGTTGGGAAAAATTATCACCATGGACGGTGAAACTGAATCTGACCCAATTTTTTTAAAAGGGCTTGTTTTTACCGAGGCAAATTCAAAATCCTATGATTTGATCTTTTCATTAAAGGATAAATTCAAAGTACAAGGATATAGCATTTTCCTTTTGGAAAACAATTTTAATATTAACCATAAACCTGACAATATTGGTGTTCTCAAAACGACAGATAAGTACCAAGTGCTTAAGCAAATTGGAACGAACGGCATTAATTGGGAGATAACAAATGATAGTTTAATTTCAATTATAATGACCTTAGACAAAAAATATGCTCTTGAACTTATTGGCGCTTCAGGAGACTGGTGTGAGTTTATTATTCATAACGACCCAAAAAACTGGGCACAGTTTGCTAAGGAAGTTTATAAAGTATGCCCAGACATTGTTGACCAAGGATCAGAAACAGTTGAGGCGCTGGCAGACGAAATGCAGAAAACAAAAAGGCTTTATTTCTGGTGGGACTAAAACTGCTGTTTGCATTGGATTTGACATTATTGGTTTTGACGAATATTGCCTCAGCATTTGTTATTTGCGCCGCGTGCGGTCTTCACTTTCGCAACACATAATAGTGCGCAGCACTCCATCTTTGTTTTTTTATAATCGAAGTCTGTTTTATCTTTACTAGGCAGCCTACGGCAAGTACGCATATTTACATGTTGTGCATCATACTAAAAAACACCCTTACAATGAAAGTGAAATTATATAATCAAAACATTTTTATCCTTTGTTGGACATTTTTGATGGCTGCAACAATATCTTGCAATAGTCAAAGTCAAACAAATAAGGAAAATCAGATCGTACAGACTAAAACGGACACCAAATTGTTGAAATACACAAAAGGTGTTCGATCATTTCTAGAGGATAGTAAAGGAAATATTTGGTTTGGTAGTGACAAAGAAGGTGTTTGTTTGCTTCATAATGGGGAGTTCCAATATTTCACGACAGAAAACGGCTTAAGTGACAATCAAGTAAGAAATATTTATGAAGACAAAAATGGTTTAATATGGTTTGAATGTGGCATAGGATTAAGTATTTATGATGGACATAAAATATCTATCTATAAAGAAAGAAATTACGATTCAACAACCCAATGGAAATTTGCAGAAAAAGACATTTGGTTTAAAGGTGACGAATCAGTAGGGTACAACAATCTTGAAAAAGATCCGGGGGTATATCAATATGATGGGGAAAAACTTTCTTATCGGACAATTCCATTTCCTGTTACAACAAAATCCGACGATGAGCGTAGGTTTGGTTATTCAATCTCAACACCTTTTTTAAAAGGTAAAAATGGTACGATTTGGTTTGGAACCTACAGCGCCTTAATTGGATATAATGGCTCAGATTTTAAAATAATAACCAATGAATATCTTGGGCTAAATGGAAAAAACGGTTCATTGCATATTCGAGGCTTCTTGGAAGACAGTAAAGGAAATATTTGGATTGCTAATAACGGAATGGGTGTTTTGGTATATGATGGAAAAAAAGCAATTAATTTTACAGTAAAACAAAAATTGACAAAGGAAGACACCAAAGGCAATTCTCTTGAGAGAGCTTATTCTATTGGAGAGGATGCAGAAGGGAATATTTGGATTGGGACCGTAGAATCAGGAGTATGGAGATATGATGGTAATGCTGTTAAAAATTTTACCGAAAAGGACGGACTTGAGCGTACATTCATTTTGACTATCTATAAAAGCAAGCAAGGAGCGTTGTGGTTTGGAGGAAATGGTGTTTATCGTTTCAATGGTAAGTCTTTTGAAAGAATATACTGACAATAAGTACGAACGCACAACATGGGGTTTTGCAAAAGTGGGGCAGAGGAATTAAAGTACCATTCGACAATTAAAAATGCTAAACAGATTGTTTAAAAT
>CAIVGO010000201.1 GCA_903905445.1 uncultured Bacteroidota bacterium | reverse complement strand
GCGGTTTTTCAAAATACGCCTTCGGAGTATTGGAGGGAAATATAAACCTGGTGTGTTTTTCTTCCCACCACAACAAGTCTATTCATTGCGCAAGGATTTGACCGGATCGGCGTTCGCGGCACTTATTCCCTGGAAGCTGACAGTAAGGATTGCAATAAAAATTGCTGTCAATCCCGCCGCCAGATACATCCACCAGGCCAATTCGATGCGATAATCGAATCGGAGCAGGAGTTTGTTCATTGCCCAGGTTGCCAAAGGTGCGGCTAATAAACAGGCTAGCAAAACAGGTTTGATAAAATCCTGAGACAAAGAAATCCAAACTTGGGTAAGGGAGGCGCCCAATGCTTTTCGGATACCGATTTCTTTGGTGCGTCGTTCGGCAACAAAAGCAGATAGCCCAAATAAGCCCAAACACGAAATCAGAATCGCTAATCCGCCAAAAACGTTTGACATTTGGCCCATTTGGCGGATTTCATCGAAGTTTTTCTGGTATTCTTCTTTGGTAAATTTAAAGGTAAACGGGTATGCTGGGTTGATTTTTTTATGAACGGCTTCCATTTCTTGAAGCAATTTTTTCCAATTCCCATCATTTTTAATGCGCACAAAAAAAGAGTTTAGGTTGGTATGATTCAAACCAACGAACAGCGGTTCTACCACCCCAAAGGCATCGTTAAATACAAAATCTTCTACTACCCCCACTACGGTGTATGCCGTGTCACTAATTATTTTTGTACCGATTACGGGATCTTTTAAGCCCATACGGCGAACAGCAGTCTGGTTTAAAATACAACTCAAGGTGTCTGCACCATACTCTGGGCTAAAATCCCGGCCTTCTACTATTTTCACGCCCATTGTTTTTGTCCAATCGTAATCTATCCCGGTCATGGCCACTAAAAAATCCTGGTCTGGGGTCTTTCCGGGCCATTGAAGGTCAGAAGTGTTGCTGCCAAATGATACCATATCGTGCGTTCCACCACTTACACTTTGTACGCCGGGCAATTGCAGGAGTTCGTTTTTAAGGGCTTGATAATGGTTGATCATGGTTCCTCGGGCTACAATTTCGATCAAATTTTCCGAATCATATCCGATGGGGCGTTGTTGTACGAATTCCAGTTGGCGAAAAATCACAATGGTGCTGATCATTAAAAAAATCGCAATTACAAACTGAAAAGCAACCAATCCTTTGCGCAATAAGCCCCCTTTACGCCAACTGCGGCTCATTTGGTTTCCTTTTAAAACGCGTGCAGGTTGGAAACTACTCAGTACAAAAGCCGGGTATGAGCCCGCCACCAGTCCGGTAATTCCGCCTAAAATCAGGATGACAGTCCATAATTGCCAATTGGAAAAATCGAGGGCAATTTCTTTATCATAAAATCGGTTGAATGCTGGTAATGCCAAACGCGCCAGTACCAAGCCCAAGATCAATGCAACCGCTGTGAGCACCATCGCTTCACTCAAAAATTGACCAATAATGGAAATACGCGATGCGCCAATGGCTTTTCGGATACCAACCTCTCTGGCGCGCCGCTCCGAGCGTGCAGTGGCTAAGTTCATAAAATTAATGCAGGCAATCAACAAAATAAAGATTCCGATTAACCCTAATAAAATCACAGTATCAATCCTGCCACCACTTTGTTTGCCATTTTCGAATTTGTTGTACAAACGCCAGCGTGCAATGGGGTAGGCAAAAATATGGGCTGCCGCATCCGAGTGTTTGGTTTGGATGTAGTTTTCCAGTTTTTTATTCAGGGCCACAACATCGGCATTGGGTTGTAGCTCCAGCCAGGTTGGCATTCCATTTGAGCCCCAGGAGTTGATCCAGTCGCTATTTTCCCGTTTAAATTGCCCATAAGGTAGTAACACCTCAAATTTTATAGAACTATTTTTAGGTATATCTTTTAAAACAGCACCCACTTTTAGGTCTAACGTGTTGTTATACCGAACCGTTTGTCCGATGGCATTTTGGTTGCCAAACAGCCGTTTGGCGGCTTGTTCACATAACACCAATGAACCAGCATCTTTCAAAGCAGCCACCGGATCGCCACTGATCACCGGGAAATTAAAGATTTGGCAAAATTCTGGCTCTGCAAACACCCCTTCCTCATAGAAACTATTGTTCGCCACAGTAAGTAGGTGCTTATCATTAAAAGTAGAGTGCCCTACCGTCTTAATTTCCGGAATTTCGGCTCGCAATCCCTCCGAAAGTGGCCCAGGGGTACTGCGAAAAGTATAGGTAACGCCACCCTGGGTTTGGTTTTGCATTACCAGGTATAAATTGGGTAAATTCTTATAAAACTTGTTGTAACTCGTTTCATCCGATACCCAAAGTAGGATTAAAACGCCCGCTGCCAATCCGACTGCCAACCCAATAATATTGAGTGCGGAGTACAACTTGTTGTTGAGCAGGTTTCGAAGGGCTAGTTTGAAATAATTAGAAATCATCGTACTGCAGTTTAAAGGCCCAAGTTTGAAAATTGCATGCTTACAATCCTTATAGATTGGATGTTCAAGTCTTGTGCCAGTTGCTTAAGATGTTGATTTATAGTGATTTGTGTTTTGTTTAGGGCTTCTCTTCTGTTCGTTGGCGTACATTGGTGTTCGGAAGTGGACAGTTGCTGCCTCTCGCTCAGGTCGTGGGGGCCCGCGCTCACCCCGCGCTCACCCCGCGCTCACCCCGCGCTCACCCCGCACTCACCCCGCACTCACCCCGCACTCACCCCGCACTCACCCCGCACTCACCCCGCACTCACCCCGCACTGAAGTGCGGGGTTACAAGATGCTAGATGTGGTCTCGTGGGGCCCCGCACTGAAGTTCGGGGTTGCAAGATGTTAGATGTGGTCTCGTGGGGCCCCGCACTGAAGTTCGGGGTTGCAAGATGCTAGATGTTCTTGTTTGTTTACTAAAAAGTCTCGACTAAAGTAGAGACGAGATCACATCTGTCATCTTGTATCTCCCGAATTTTATTCGGGAGCCAAGGGGACACTACCCATTACATCTAACATCTTTGCAAAAGTGAGAATCGCTTTCAACGCATCTGATGGGAAGTTAGGTTGCTTGTTCTGCAAAAAAATTAAAACATATTGGTTATTTTGAATTTTGTTCTAAAATATTTCTCCCATAACTTTGTATTCAAATCATCATTCTTTTAATCTAACCCCTTTTAATGAAGGGATTTTAATCAAATTATGGCCCAAGTACGAATTTGGATTCACATTGTGTGGTGTACAAAACATCGCCAGCCTACGATGCAAAATAGAAACAAACGCATCGATCTTTTCAAGCATATCAAAGGGTATGCGAAAAAGAAAAAAATATACCTCGACTTTATTAATGGTGTTTCGGACCATGTACATTGCTTAGTTTCAATGGCATGTGATCAAAATATTGCGCAAATTGTAAAACTCCTAAAAGGCGAAAGCGCGCACTTTGCCAATGCTTGTAATCTATTTGATGTAGATTTTGAATGGGCCGAAGGTTATTACGCAGTTTCTGTTAGCCAATCACAAGTAGAAAGAGTGCGTAATTACATTAAAAATCAGGAAGCGCACCATGCCAAAAAGAGTTTTGATGCGGAATGTCATAACTTTATGGTTAAACATGGATTTATAAGACTACTTACTTAGCGCCAACTTGTACGCTCAGATCATTACCTTTGCGCCTTTTATTGCCAACGCAGTCTTATAATGCCTAAAATAAAGGTCGCTTTTTTTGCTGAAATCCTCATTGAAGATTTTGACGGCGCTTCTCGTACCATGTTTCAATTGATCCGGCGTATTCCGACGGATCAATTTGAGTTTTTATTTATTGCTGGCATGGGGCCGAAGGATATTTTTGGATTTGAGTGCGTCTTATTGCCGAATGTTACGATACCCATCAACCGGACTTATAAAATGGCGGTGCCGCAATTGGCCAAGCGTCGGTTGCGCACAAAATTAGCCGCGTTTAAGCCCGATATTGTGCATATTGCCACCCCGTCCATGTTGGGTGAATATGCGTTGAAGTATGGCAATGAACAGCATTTGCCTGTTATTTCCATATACCACACGCATTTTATCTCCTACATAGACTACTATTTGCGCAAACTGCCTTTTTTGATTAAACCCGTTAAAAAGCAGATTGAAAAAGGACAAAAGCGCTTTTATAATCAGGTCGATTTGATTTATGTGCCTGCTGAAAGCATCGCGGCGGATATGCAAACCATTGGAATTGAGGGTGCGCGCATGAAAATCTGGAAGCGCGGCATGGATACGCAGTTATTCAGCCCGGCGAAAAGGGATATAGCCTTGATGGAACGTATTACAGGCAATCAGTTACCAACGGTCATTTTTGCCAGCAGGTTTGTGTGGGAAAAAAACCTGGAAACCCTGATTCGGATTTACCAATTGGCTCAAAATAAGGGGCTTGCCTGCAATTTTTTGATGGTGGGGGATGGGGTGGCTCGTGCTGATTGTGAAGCAGCCATGCCAGGCGCTATATTTTACGGAAATGTAGACCATCAGCAACTTTCTGTCTTATACGCCTCCTCCGATTTATTTTTATTTCCTTCTATATCAGAGTCTTATGGCAATGTTGTGTTGGAAGCAATGGCTTCGGGCTTGCCTTGTGTGTTGGCCGATGGCGGTGGCTCCCGCGATTTTGTGGAACAGGGCGTGACCGGATTTAAATGTCCACCCGACGATGCCGCGGTGTATGTTGAAAAAATTCAATTACTGCTGAACGATGCGTCTCTTCGACAGCAATTCTCGGAATCTGGGCGACAGTACAGCCTTGGTTTCGATTGGCAGCAACTGGCAGATACCTATTTTGCTGATTTAAAACGTTTAGTTGCGCGCACATGAAATACCTCCGTATCCTGCTGGTTGTCATTATTTTAGCTTCTTTTGCTTTTTTTATCCGCGCCACCGACCTCGACAAGGTACGGAGTTCGATGCTGGAAGTTGGGTTCAATTTTCTTTGGTTGATCGCAACAACAACCTTGGCATACCTGCTGGGAACCATCGGTTGGAAATATTGCATGGGGGAAAGTGGCAAACATTTAAACCTGGTGGATTTGTTTTTGATTCGGCATGTGGGTGAAACGGTGAGTGTGATCAATCCGACCAGTGTGGTAGGCGGCGAGGCGATGAAAGTTTATTTATTACGGGATAAGGGCATTGATCGCAAAACGGTGATTCATTCGGTGCTGTTGTCCCGCGCCATTATGGTACTCACTCAATTTGGCTTGTTTTTCGGGGTTGCCGTGTTTATGGTGGGCAATAATTTTAGTTTTAGCGGGCGTTTGTCGCTTTGGCAGTGGCTAGGGCCTATACTTACGATTGTTGCGCTGTTTTGGGTTTTGCGTCAAAACTGGATTCGCCAGGCATTTTGGGCTACCCGGCCTGGAGCATGGCTGGATGTACGCACCCAGGCGGCGCGTACGTACGTAAAAGAGTTGTGGATAGAATTGGTCCAGTTTTCCAAGTTCAATCAACGTTCGCTGGCGCTCGCCTGTTTGTTCTTTACGTTGCACTGGTTTTTTGGCGCCATGGAATTTTACCTGATTTTGAAGTTTTTAGGGTTGCCCATTTCTGTGTTGCAGGCCATTTTTGTCGATATGGGGGTGGTGTTTTTCAAAGTAGCGGGTGCTTTTGTTCCCGGGCAAATTGGGGTAGAGGAGTACGGCAACAAGATCATGCTTTCGGCGATTGGGGTGCCGGGAACGGATGTTTGGATTACGGTATCTGTTTTGCGCCGGGCGCGCCAGTTGTTCTGGATCCTGTTTGGCTTAGGTACTTATTTTTTCATGTATAAAAAAGTGGGCGAGGTGCCTCCTGAATCCTGATGGAAATCTTGTTTGTCAGCCATAAATACCCGCCATCCGTGGGGGGCATGGAAAAACAGAGTTACGAACTGATCAAGGGCATGGCTGCACATGCGCGCGTACATACGATCGTGTACACAGGGGCGGGGGGCAAATTCCAGTTTTTCTGGACATTGCGGAAAAAGATCATGCAGAAATGCCAGGAAAATCCCGGAATTTCGGTGATTCATTTCAATGACGGACTGATTGGGGCGATTTGTGCGCGCCATCGGGGATATGAGCATCTAAAACGGGTGGTTACCTTGCATGGTTTAGAGGTTGTTTTTCCCAATCCATGGTATCAAAAATACAGTTTACCCCGCTTTAATAACTTTGACCGGATCATTGCAGTAAGTGCCGCGACCCGCGATGCCTGTATTGAGCGCGGATTATTGCCGGAAAAAGTGGTGGTGGTGCCCAATGGTGTGGATCATGATTTGGCCCAAACGGTACCTGTGCCCGATTTTACAGCCTTTTTTGAGGCAAAATATCATATTCCAGTTAAAAACAAGCGGATTTTTGTAGGAATGGGCCGGGCCGTGCAACGCAAAGGATTTTCCTGGTTGATGGAACAGGTCGTTCCTTCCTTGCAGGGCGAATTTGTAATCTTGCTGATTGGTCCTTTTAATCGGGAACGCAGTGGTTTTGCGCGGTTTTTATCGTTTTTGCCTCGGGGTTTGAGCAAACAAATCGCTTTGTTTTTAGGCTTCCCGAGCGATGAAGACCACTTGCGGACTTTACTAGCCGAACCACGTTTTAAAGAGAAAGTACACCATTTAGGTAAGTTGCCTTTTGAGGATATTCGCCAGATTCTTACGGCTTCCAATGCTTTTGTCATGCCGAATATATCGATCAAAGGGGATATGGAAGGCTTCGGGCTCGTTTGCCTGGAAGCAGCCCTGAGCGGTACCACGGTGGTAGCAGCGCAGTTGGAAGGCATTACAGAAGCGATTCAGGATGGGAAAAACGGGATTTTACTGCCATCTGGCAATGCGCAAGCCTGGGTGGATCAATTGCAGGCGATTATTGATGATCCGGCTACATTTGCAGCGGATACCCCTGCTTATCGGACTTATACCCTTGAAACGTTTGGTTGGGATAAGATGGTTTTGGGGTACGTGTCCGCCGTAGCCTTGGCGTAGGC
>CAIVGO010000200.1 GCA_903905445.1 uncultured Bacteroidota bacterium | reverse complement strand
TTGGGATGTAGATGTTCAGACCATCGATCTAAAAAAGCACAAAGCCTCTGTGATTGAGCGCATTGTGACCCGTGGCCGTTGGGATGAATTTAAAGAAATGCTGGATTTTTACGGGAAGGATACCGTAAAAAGTGTTGTGCTTAATGCTCGTTGGCTCGACAAACGAACACTCTCCTTTTGTTGCGCCATATTTCAAACCCCGGAAACTGAATTCAGATGCTACAAACTCGCACAGTTGAACCCGGAACACTGGAATTATTAAAAAATCTGATGCGTTTGAGGGCATTAGATGCGTTTTATTTAGTTGGAGGCACCGCATTAGCGTTGCAAATTGGGCATCGACACTCCATTGATCTTGATCTATTTACCACAGAATCATTCGACAAACCTGACTTATTAGATTTGCTTAACGATAATTTTAAAGATGTTATAATCGAATCCGAAGGCACAAATATGCTTATTACAGCATTAATCAAGTGAAGGTTGATTTTGTAAAAATGGGGTACCCGATTCTTTTTCCAAACCTGGAAATAGACGGTGTTAGAATGCTCGATATTCGAGATATTGCTCCCATGAAATTGAAGGCGATCGCTCAACGAGGTAGCAAAAAAGATTTTTATGACATTTTCTTCCTTCTGAATGTTCTACCGATTTCGGAAATGCTGCGCTTGTTTTCAGATAAATTCAAACAACAGGAAGTGTTTCATATCATTAAAAGCCTGACTTATTTTGAGGATGCGGAAGACTATGCCGATCCGATTGTTTTTGATAAAACGCTCACTTGGGAAAAAGTTAAAAGCAAGGTTTTTAATGCCGTCCAGGGGTTAGTTTAATCTATGCGCTTATTTTTTTATTTGATCAACGTGCAATACGTGCGTTCGCCAATGCTCAACGTCATCCCATCCCCTCATTTAATAGATTAATAAACGCCTGTTTATCAGGCAGCACCGTTTGGTATTGGCTGGCAAAAATCTGGTCGTTGGTTTCGGGCAGGGTTATTTCTACCAGTGTTTGACTTTTATCTTTGCAAAGCACAATGCCGATGGTTTTGTTTTCGTCGTCCAATTTTACAAATCGGTCGTGGTAGTGTACATACATCTGCATTTGCCCGAGGTCTTGGTGGGTGAGTTTTCCTATTTTCAGGTCTATGAGCACAAAACAGCGGAGTAAGCGGTTGTAGAATACCAGGTCCACCCTAAAGTGTTGTTCGTCAAATGTTAATCGCATTTGTCTGCCGACAAACGTAAACCCCTTGCCGAGTTCGAGCAGGAAATGTTCCAACTTATCAATGATGGCTGTTTCCATTTCTCCTTCGGAATACTGATGGTGTTCAGGCAAATCTAAAAACTCCAGGATGTATGGGTCTTTCAAAATATCGGTGGGTTTTTCAACGATTTGCCCTTGCGCTGCAAGTTGCCGGATGCCTTCTTTATCGCGGCTTAGGACCAGGCGTTCGTAAAGTGCGCTATCAAACTGGCGTTGCAGTTCTTTCAAACTCCAATTGCCAGCAGCACATTCTATTTCGTAAAAACTGCGTTCGTCGGGGTTTGCAATGCGCATGAGTTTTAGGTAGTGCGACCAGGAGAGGTTGAATTTCCGAGAAGTCGTCTCGGAAATTGAGTAAGCAAGAAAGAAGCGCCGCATATTTTCCAAATTGTCCGCCGAAAACCCTTTGCCAAACTCGGTTGTAAGTTTAACAGAAAGTTCTTTCAACACCTGCTTACCATATTCTGCCCTTTCTTTTCCCTGCTGCTCGTCTTCCACAATCATGCGCCCGATTTCATAATAAGTGTAAACCATGGTTTGGTTTACCGCGCGCACCACATGTTGCCTTGCCGAATGCAATAAATCGGCAATTTTTGAAAACAGCTCGGTGGATTGAATTT
>CAIVGO010000199.1 GCA_903905445.1 uncultured Bacteroidota bacterium | reverse complement strand
GCACTTCTTTTGGAGGGTAAACAGGAATTTATGCGGGATAAGCAACAAAATAATAATTGAGTTGCTTGTAAAACTGTTCACTGAATTCAGCGCGGGAAAATGCTGGGGATTGTTTTAAAAAGCCATCCAACAGGTTGATTTTCATGCCACACGCGGCAAAAAGATCAAATAGTTGCTCGGGGGTTGCGCCGTACATTTCGGAAGCGCCCAGGCCATGTTCAAAAATCACCACGGGTTTCCAACGGGTAAGGGTTTCGGTTGCGCCTTGTAAAACCAGCCATTCTCCCCCTTCAACATCTATTTTCATCATATCCACCCGAAAATCAGGCGCTAATACAGCATCCAACCGATCAGTTTGTACCGTAATCTGGGTGTCTTCTTCGTTGGGACGATCATATTTTCTTTTCAAAAGCCCGCTGTAAGACGGATTGCTCACCACATAATTGAAACTTGCTGTTCCTTTTTGGTTCGACAAAGCTAGGTCTAAAATATGGCAATTGGGCAAGGTATAGCGTGTTTTCAGGCCTTCAAACAAGTTGGGAATGGGTTCAAACCCGTAATGGATGCCATGGGGGGCATGATGTAAAAACAGATCCAGTATTTCCCCTTTATGGCAGCCCACATCAATACAATTGCTTTCAGGTATGCAAACACGGCGTATCACTTGCTTGGTTAGCCGATCATACCGTTGGTTTTGGGTGAAGGCAATGGGGAGTGCTTTGAGTATTTTTTTTATGGTCGCTTTCAAATCGGATCAGTTTTCGAATCAAGGCGCAAATTTAAGTACAATTAATTACATCCTGTCGAATTTGACCCGCCAAGGCTTGAATCATTGCCTTTACTTTGGTCATACATTCTTCATATTCTTGTTCGGGGTCGGAGTCGTACACGATTGCGCCGCCTACCTGCACCGAGCAGTATTGCGTTGTTTTGTTGTACAAAATGCTGCGAATCACCACATTAAAATCAAAATCACCTTCCGGGCTGAAGTACCCAAAGGCGCCCGAATACAATCCCCGGCGGGTGCATTCGTACTGTTCGATCAATTGCATGGCCATCACTTTTGGTGCGCCGGTCATGCTGCCCATGGGAAATGCAGTACGCAGGGCATCCATCGGGTGCGCATCCGGGCGCAGGTGGGCCACCACCGTTGAAATCAGTTGATGTACTGTATTAAAGGTGTACACTTTGAAAAGATCTTCCACCTGAATGCTCCCGGTTTGGGCATAGCGGGTCAAATCGTTGCGCACAAGGTCTACAATCATCACATTTTCGGCGCGGTCTTTTGTGTTGTTGGCTAAATCTTGGGCCAACATTTGATCCGTTTCGGGATGATCGCTGCGTTTACGTGTGCCTTTGATGGGCTGAGAAATGAGTTTATCCCATTTTTTTGCTAAAAAACGCTCAGGACTGGCGCAAATCAAGGCATGGTCTATTGTTTTAAAAAATACGGAAAAAGGCGCTTGTGCAAGGGAATTTAGCCGTTTAAATACCTGCTCGGGTTGGAGCTGTACGTTTTCGGCAAAAAACTCCTGACACACATTCATTTCGTACAAATCGCCTTCTATAATGTGTGCCCGGACGTTTGCCACCGTTTCCAGGTATAGCGCTTTGGGCATG
>CAIVGO010000198.1 GCA_903905445.1 uncultured Bacteroidota bacterium | reverse complement strand
TTGATTGCATGACAGGATATTTTAGGTGTATGAAATGATTTGTGTTATAAATGCTTTAAATTTAAGGCTACAAAGGTAAAAACATCTTTTTTTATATCGTGTGGCAATTATGACAAAATAAATGGCCTATTGCGACAAAACTTTTTGTTTATCTTTACCGCATGAAAAAGGTAGCCATTCTCGTGCCCGAAACTGCGATCGTAGCAGCCATTGCCGATCCGCGTTACATGTTCAGCGCTGTTAACCAGTTTTTAAGTAGCCGCGGTGAACGCCCTTTGTTTGATATTCAACTCGTTGGATTGCGCGCTATGGTGCCGCTCAACGATGGCTTGTTTTCCATCCATCCTGATAAGCTGCTGGATTCGGCTGAAAAATACGATTTAGTTTTTATCCCGGCCTTGAGTGGCGATATGAAAACCGCCCTCGAACTCAATCGGCCATTTGTGCCCTGGATGATCCAGCAGCATGCCGAAGGTGCCGAATTAGCCTCCCTTTGTGTGGGCGCTTTTTTACTGGCCGAAACGGGATTGTTGAACGGGAAACAATGCTCTACCCACTGGTTGTTTGCGCACGAATTTCGGCAAATGTTTCCGGAAGTAGATTTGCAGGATGGGGCCATTATTACCGAAGAGCAAGGCATTTATTCGAGTGGGGGCGCGAGTTCATATTGGAATTTACTGCTGTATTTGGTGGAGAAATACACCCACCGGGAAATTGCCATTTTGGCCTCCAAATATTTTGCCCTTGATATCGACCGCAGCAGCCAATCGGCATTTATCCTGTTTCAGGGCCAAAAAGACCACGATGATGTGGCAATAAAAACCGCCCAGGAATATATTGAGCAGCAGTTTCAGGACAAAATTTCGGTAGAACAATTGGCCGATTTAGTCGCGGTAGGTCGCCGGAGTTTCGAACGGCGTTTTAAAAAAGCCACCCGTAATACCGTGGTGGAATACATTCAAAGGGTAAAAATAGAAGCCGCCAAACGCAGCTTAGAAAACACCCGAAAACAGGTGAACGACGTGATGTTTGAGGTGGGTTATACCGATTCCAAGGCATTTCGGGAGGTTTTTAAAAAAGTGACGGGGATTACGCCTTTGGAATATCGGAATAAGTTTAATCGGGTGTTGGGGAGCGTATAAAGTTAACAAAAAAGGGTTCCACGGAGAAGCTTGGAGGTACAGAGTTGCGCGGAGAAAAACTCTGTGTAACTCCGTACCTCTGCGAATCTCCGTGGAATTCCTTTAAAAAAGGGTTCCACGAGAAGCTTGGAGAGACGAGTTACGCGGATTAAACTCTGTGTAACTCCGTACCTCCGAGCTCCTCCGTGGCCCCCCTTTAAAAACCGCGTCCCGGAGGGACCAACAAGAACGGAGTTCTTAACGAAAAAACTTGCACCCCTCCCATTTTCTCCCCACTTTTGCCCCAAAATAAAGCATAACCATGCGCAATACCATGAAATTCCCAGCGATTCTTTTTGTCCTTTTTATAGCCCTCTCCACCTGGCAATGCGGCAGCGATCCCGCTCCAAGCACACCTGTCACTACCACAGCACCCGCTCCAAAAGCAGCCCCAATAGAGCAACCAGAACCGCAATTTATGCAGGAAGGCATCCTCGAATTTTATACGCCGGATGGCAAACGCAAATTACAACGCTTTGATATTGAAATTGCCCATGATGAAGACCAACGCCAACAAGGCCTGATGTTCCGCAAAAGTATGGCCGATACCCAGGGTATGCTGTTTGTATTTGATCAAGAAGAAGAACAATCGTTCTGGATGCACAATACCTACATCCCGCTCGACATTGTGTACATCGACGAAGATGGCGTGGTGGTTTCCATCCAAAAAAATTGTAAAATCCTCACCGACACGCCCCTGCCTTCCGGAAAACCCGCGCAATATGTCGTAGAAATTAACGGCGGTTTGTCGGATAAAATTGGTCTTGCACCTGGCTCCAAAACCCAATGGCGGGATTTTGTGACCAACAAAAACAAGGGGGATATCGCGTTTTAAAACTTACTGATTCTGATCGCCAAACGTATCATCCGGCTTCTTTGCGGGTGTTTTCGGATTGGCAGGATCCTGTATTTCGTCGTTGTAAATATCCGGCGAAAAATCTTCCTCATCGCCCGTCGGTGGCAATCCATCCTGGTATGCTGCGCAGTTTATTTCAATGCCCAAATCGCCGGCCGGACGCACAAAACGGGCGTTCATATCGTATCCCGAGTTTTTATCCTTTTCTAATCTGCCCAAAAATCCGGCAAAAATCGGACGGGCCATGCGCGCGCCCTGACCATCACCAATACTCAAAAAGCGAATCCAGCGGTCTTCCCCGCCCACCCAGGTACCCACCACCAAGCGCGGCGTGATGCCCATAAACCAGCCATCCGTGAAGTCGTTGGTGGTACCGGTTTTGCCCCCTACCTCACTTTTTAAGGTATTGATGCCCGGTGCACCCGCTACATTGTATTTCAACATATCCACCATCACATAATTGACATTGGGGGGCAGGGCTACTTTTTCATCGGGCAAGGAGCGCCAAAGCACTTTGCCGTTTTTATCCTCAATTTTTTTGATCACATACGGCCGCCCGTACATGCCTTTGTTGGCAAAAGTGGAATACGCACCGGTCATTTCCATCACGGTAAGGTCGGCGGCGCCCAAACAAATCGAAACTTCCTTGGGTACCCGGTAGCCCCCGTCCGCACGCCGGGCCGTAGAGTCGATGCCCATATTATTGGCTAAGCCGCGCACGGGTTCGGTACTGCCCATCTGGCGCATCAGGTAGGCGCTCACCGAGTTCACCGAATTTTTCAGGGCTTCTTTTAAGGTCAATTTAGCACCAGAATAAATGCCGGTGGAGTTGCGCGGCGTCCAGTCTTGCGTATGGGTAAAGTTCATATAACGCGCAGCAATGGTCACTTCCTGGTCGTACACCGGGAAACACGGACTGATGCTCTGCTGGGCAATAGCAGTACTGTACACAAACGGCTTGAAGGTAGAACCCACTTGCCGGTCGGTTCGAATATGGTCGTATTGAAAATGCTTGAAATTGATGCCGCCCACCCAGGCTTTGATTTCGCTGGTGGTAGGATCTACGGCCAGCATGCCCGTTTGCAGGAACATGCGGTGGTATTTCAGGCTATCCATGGGCGACATGGTGGTATCTTTCTCGAACTTTGGATTGTTCCAGGTAAATACTTTCATCCGCTGCTTGGTGTCATATTGTTTTTGGACCACCGCGCGGAGGGTCTGGTATTGGGTTTTGGCTTCTTTCCATTCGTTGCCCGATAAAATTTTGCGGTAGGCGGCTGCCTGCTCGAGGGTTACGAAATTGGCAGCCAGCATTTTAGGAATATACCCCTTATTCGCCTCTTCCGAAAGCATGCGCTCCATATCGGTATCGGTGAGGGTATGGTCGTATCGTTTTTCAATCCGCGCGGTGATGGCGTCCATATATTTAGGCCAAAGTGCCTGAAACCGGTCGCCTTCTCGCACCATGCGCCACAAGGATTCTTTGCGGCCTTTAATTTCCTCATCCGTCGTTTTTTTGGTGCGGTAGGTCCAGGGGTCCCGGCCTTTCCACACTTCAAAAAAGCGCTTTTGCATTTTTTTCATTTGTTCCACCATCGCCTCCTCGGCGTGTTGCTGGTACACCGGATCGATGGTGGTATAAATTTTCAAACCGTCTTTGTAAATATTGTACACCGAACCATTGGACTTGCGGCATTCGGGCGCCTGAAGCAACACTTTAATATCGCGTTCCAGCACATCACACATGTAAGGCGCTTTGTCGTCGGTAAAATTTACTTTTTTAAATTTACTCATATCCAATTTGCTCACTTTCAAGGCATCAAACTGGGCTTCGCTTAAAAAACCGGCCTTGCGCATTTGGGAAAGCACCACCCAGCGCCGCCGAATACAACGCTCGGGATACTTATTGGGGTTGTACAACGATGGGTTTTGCAACATCCCGATCAAGGTCGCCGATTCCTGGATGTTCAGATCTGCCTGATCTTTACCAAAATACACCTCTGCGGCGGAGTGAATGCCCACGGCGTTGTTGATAAAGTCGACCTGATTGAGGTATAAAGCGATGATTTCTTCTTTGGTATAACTTTTTTCCAGTTTTACGGCTGTAATCCATTCGCGGAGTTTGCGGTAAGCGAGTGCAAAAACCTTCTCGACTTTGGTCATGCCTTTAAAATCGCGGTCAGAATACAGCATTTTGGCCAATTGCTGGGTCAGGGTAGAACCGCCCCCCGCACTGCGGTCGCGCAGCAGGATCGTGCGCACGAACACCCGCAGGATCGCGCGCGCATCTACGCCTGTGTGCTGGCGAAAACGGGCATCTTCCGTCGCAATCAGGGCGTTCACCAAATGCGGACTCAAGGCTTCATACGCAACCGGGACGCGGTTTTCGATAAAAAAACGGCCTAAAACTGAGTTGTCATTCGCTAAAACTTCACTGGCACGGGCCGTACTGGGATCCTCCAATTCCCGAAAAGAAGGAATCGCCATGAAATTGATTGAAATCAGCAGCAGGAGCCCCAAGGCCAAACCTCCATATAGTATACGCCACATCCAGCGAATAATCAGTTGATAACGGGACATGCGTTCTTTTTGAAGGCCCGCTTTAAGAGAGATAAGACGCTGTGGTTCAGACATATATAATGCGGTAAAATTGAAATTGAAGAACTTGGGCTTGTATTGAATGGCATTTTACCCAGGCGGTATATGGATTGGAATACGATGCTGCAAATATAGCGGAACTATTTGGCGGAAATATGGGGTTATTGCCGGAATT
The DNA here is from genome assembly GCA_903905445.1 of uncultured Bacteroidota bacterium. Classification (GTDB taxonomy): domain Bacteria; phylum Bacteroidota; class Bacteroidia; order Chitinophagales; family Saprospiraceae; genus M3007. The sequence continues at coordinate 855 of CAIVGO010000198.1, read as the reverse complement.
TCGCACAAACATTTCAATGATTCAGGTCTTTATACTCCTCACAACTTTACTCGCTGTAGCTTACGCCGCAATTATGCTGACCTATTGGTATGGCTGGTGTCGTTTGCCGGAAGTGCCGTACTTGGAAGACGAGGCTGCCATACAATCGCTTACGGTGGTAATTCCGGCCCGCAATGAGGAACAAAACATGGCGGATTGTCTTTACAGCATTTTAACCTGCCGATATCCTTACGAAAAATTTGAAGTGCTGGTGATAGACGACCACTCGGACGATGATACCGTCGCAATCGTGGAATGGTATGAATTGAATGCGCAGGTGCAATCCAAGGTCAGTTTGTTCCGGGTATTGCACTTAGCCGATTACCTGCAAGCGGGGGAGGAACTGGTGTCTTTCAAAAAAAAGGCATTAAGTATTGGTATTCAGGCGGCCAAACACGAACGCATTGTCTGCATCGATGCCGATTGCAGGATGGCGCCTGAAGTTTTGTGGTTGCATGGCATGGCAGGCGATAAAATGGCCATCGGGCCGGTGGTGTTCGATCATGAAAAAAACCTGCTGGAACGTTTTCAATCGCTTGATTTTCTGGGCTTAATGGGTATTACGGGTGCGGGTATTCAGTTGGGTTGGCAACACATGGGCAATGGCGCCAATTTGTCGTACCCCAAGGCCTTATTCGAAGCGGTGGGCGGTTTCAGTGGTTCTGAAAACCGGGCCTCAGGCGATGATTTATTTTTAATTCAAAAAGTGGCGGCATTCGATCCGACGCGCCTGGTTTACCTGAAAAACCCGGCAGCGGTGTACACCAAAGCCAAGCCCGATTTGCGCTCATTTATTGCTCAAAGGGTGCGTTGGGG
>CAIVGO010000197.1 GCA_903905445.1 uncultured Bacteroidota bacterium | reverse complement strand
TTTTCTTGAGTAATCCACAAGTCAATTTGTTCCCCCACCCGCATTAAGCCGTTGGGGTCGTATGCCGGACTTTGCCTCCATACATACGCATCGCCCTGATTGGTCACGGTGCCATTGGGAATAATGGTACCCACATTCAAGTTGCTGGTTTGAATTAAAAACTTGGCTGCATCCAGTGTTTGGCAAACACAATCTGGAATATTGACATTCAACAACACCTTGTCGCTCACCACAAAATCAATTGCAGCGCCCATTTCCACCTTAAATCCATTGCGAATCTTCTGCGTCACGGTATCACCCCGGTATATGACGGCTACAATGGTATTCGGTTCGGCAATCGGATCCGCAACCCGGGCCACAATACGCGGTTTCAATCCCATCAAACTCAGTTTCCGACTGTAAATATCATAATCATCGCCAGATGCCAGATCCGGTAACTTCAGAATATCGGGGTTGTTTTTTGCCACCGTAAAATAAATCGTGCGCCCTTCTTTGACCCGACTTTCTGCTTTTGGGTTTTGGGCAATCACTTCACCGGGTGCCTTGCCCAACACATAAATTGAGTCACTAATGGATACTTCAAAATCGCGGGCACGGGCTTTTTTGGCTGCTTCCCGGTAACTCATGCCCACATAACTGGGCACTTGTACACTCTCGCCATGGTTGGTGTAACAACGCAGCCACCAAAAGGTAAGCAGCAAAATGAAGGTGCACAGACCAAGCATGCCCAGGCAATTCTTTACGACAAATGGCGCAGTAAGAAAAGCATATATTTCGAGCGCCCAGCGGCGGAGTCTTTGCATCATGGCCGATTTGGTCAATTGAAAAAGTGGGTGGGTAATAATGATTGCAAAAGTAGAACAGGAATTTGAATTCAAGTGGTAGTTTTTACCGTGTGTTGCCTTTCTTTGCAGCAATCTTTTCTTCTTTTCAACGCAACACTTGCAAATGTACGAAAATCCGAAATTGCTCCTCGATCCCAGCGCATCCATTGAAGCAGGCCAATTCACCTGGCGCAGTCCCAGCAACCTCGCGATTATCAAATATTGGGGTAAATATGGCACGCAATTGCCCCGGAATCCGTCGCTGAGCCTCACCCTGGCGGCTTCCTGCACCGATACGATGCTGGAATATGAATTAACAGAAAATACCAGCGGCCAAATTGACCTCGACTTTTTCTTTCACCAGGAAGAAAACGATGCGTTCCGTACCAAAACCTTGGCCTTTTTGGAAAGTTTGCTGCCTATTTTTCCTTTTTTAAAACAACTCAAACTCACGGTCCATACCGGCAACTCCTTCCCCCACTCCGCAGGTATCGCATCCTCGGCTTCAGGTATGTCTGCACTGGCACTTTGCTTGTGTTCGCTGGAAGATGCCCTGTTTGGTACGCTACCCGAACCAAATGATTTTGATCGGAAGGCGTCTTATATCGCACGCCTGGGCAGTGGAAGTGCATGCCGTTCCATTTTTGGCCATGCAGCAGTATGGGGCGAAACGGCCGCAGTATCAGGATCTTCAAATGAATATGCAACGCCCATCGGTGACTTGATACATGATCAGTTTAAAGATTTCCACGATGACATCCTGATTGTTTCTTCGCATGAAAAATCGGTTTCCAGCAGCGCCGGTCATGCACTTATGGATGGAAATCCGTACGCCGAACCCCGCTACGCACAGGCACGCACGCGACTCAACACGCTACTGGACGCCATGAAAGCAGGCGATCTCGAAACTTTTGGTAAAATAGCAGAAGATGAGGCGCTTACCCTGCATGCCCTGATGATGTGTAGCAATCCTTCTTATATGTTGATGCAGCCCGGATCCATTTCTATTATTGAAAAAGTGCGTCAATACCGGGCAGAAACGGGCAATCCAGTGTATTTCAGCCTGGATGCTGGTCCAAATATCCACCTGCTTTATCCAGGGGACATTGTCCATGAAGTTCGGGCATTTATAGATGAGCAACTGCTGGAACATTGCGAAAACGGGTACGTACAACAGGATTGGGTAGGTGAAGGCCCTGAAGAAGTGTAAAGAACTTGCAAATACGCGATTTATATTTCGTGAATCAGCCCAATGCCTGTATGTTTGCAACATAAAGGAGTTAAAACCATGCTTGTAGCAAAAAAATATTTTGTTTGGACCTGGATACTTGCCTTGTTTATCGCAACGGCAGGGATCAGTATTGAACAAATTTATTGCTATTGCGTAGGGAAAACAAGTACTGCCTTTTTCCGTAGTGATGCCGTTTGTCAGGCAAAAAAACGCACGGATACCGCGAGTTGCTGCAAAAAAAAGGTGCGCGCTTGCTGCGAGCAAAAGGAATCGGATACCCAAAAAGACCACGGGTGTACCCATAAAACGGTTAAGGTTTTTCAACTGAAAACAGCCTTTATCGTTGATCAATCGCTTGAAAAGGGTCAGATTATTGCCGATTTGCCTTCCCTTGATGCCCCAACCTTGGTTTTTTCAGCGCCAACTAACCTTCCTCTTGCACCCGATGTTGTTGCATTTCCAGCATCGCCTCCGCTTCCCAGTGGCCGGGAACTTTGCATTTTGCACCACCAATTCCTTTGTTAAATATTCGATCGCTTAGGCTCCAGTAGCCTTTTTATCTCCCTTTTACAGACATCCCTTGTTTGTCAATTGGGGTTATTTTCACAGCGCATCTTGCGCTTTCTATCTTGCGATACGATGAAAAATGCAATATTAGGAGTTGCCATACTATATTTTGGCCTTCCCTGCTTTCTTTTAGCACAAACACCCCAACTTGCCCCCCTGCACGGATTAGTAACCAATGAAAAAGAAGAACTGCTGGTAGGTGCCAGTGTTTATTGGAAGGATACCCACACGGGTACATTTACGGATACTTCGGGCTACTTTAACCTGCCTGCCCGGAAAGAAGGAGGGACCCTGGTTGTTCAATATTTCAATTATCCTGTTTCTGAAGTGCAGGTTTTGCCCGGCGAAAACAACTTATGGATTGAAATTACAGGTTCCTCCCAGATAAAAGAGGTGCAGGTTTCGGAGCAACAATTCGGGAACAGTGTTTCAACGTTAGAAACAAGAAACCTGGAAAGTATTAGCCAAAAAGAACTCCGCAAAGCGCCCTGCTGCAATTTATCGGAAAGTTTTGAAACCAACGGGGCCATCGATGTGAGTTACCCCAATGCCGTTACGGGCATCCGAGAAATACAAATGCTTGGTTTACGGGGTATTTACAGCCAATTTTTGGTCGAAAACAGGCCGGCAATGGGCGGAATCGCCACGCCTTTTGCCTTCGATTTTATCCCGGGCACCTGGCTAAAGGGTATCATTCTGGCCAAAGGAGCCAGCACGGTGAAAAATGGGAATACAGGTATTACCGGACAAATTAACATTGATCTGGTAAAACCAGCCAGTGACCTCCCCGTTTTCGTCAATGCTTTTACTTCTACGGAAGGGCGGGGTGAAATCAACGTGCATTTAAATAAAAAACACAACATCAACCTTTCTCAAGGACTGCTGCTGCATGGTAATTTTGTAAAAAATCGCTGGGATATGAACCACGATAATTTTTACGATGCCCCCAATCGCCAGCAAATCAATGCCTTATACCGGGTAATCTACGACGGTCCCAAGGGTTGTGCTCAATTTAATGTACAAGCCCTCAGCGATCATCGTGTGAGTGGCCAGATTGACGATTCGCATAGCCACAACGGTTTTTTTGGTGTAGACCAACGCAACGAACGAGTAGAAGCATGGGCAAAATACGGCAAAGAAGGTTTGTTTGGTAAACCGTACAATGAGCTGGGTAATATCGCCTCTGTGTCCTGGCATCGCACAAACTCGTTTTTTGGTCCCAATGTGTACACGGCCACCCAACAATCATTGTACTTACAAACATTATATCAAACCATTGTTCAAAATACACAACATAAAGTCGTCCTGGCACCCTCCTTGCAATATGACCATATAACCGAAAAGGTAAACGATGGTGACTTGGGCAGAAAAGAGACCATAGCAGGAGCGATGGCAGAGTACACATACAGTCATCCAACCGTACGGATGGAAGGTCCTGATTTGGTGTTGGTTGCAGGTGCACGCATGGATCACAATTCCCGCTTTGGATGGCAATTTACACCCCGGGTAAGCGCCAAATACAATTTTACGGAAAAGACCGTTGTGCGCATCTCCGGCGGATTGGGATATCGTTCCCCCAACCTGATGGCGGAGAACCTGAGTGTGTTGGCCAGCAACCGGGTGCTTCAATTTGCAAAAGATTTGAGTTACGAAAAAGCATGGAATTATGGCATCAATTTCACGCAAACCTTTAAAATTGGTGATAAAAATGCAAGTTTCAGCATAGATGGGTATCGCACCGACTTCCTGCGCCAGATCATTGTTGATGTAGATCAATCGCCGACCAGCGTATTATTTTACAACCTGAGTGGCCCCTCTTATTCCAACAGCATCCTGGCGGTGGCGCAGTATAACCTCTTCAAAGGCTTTGAAATAAAACTGAGCTATAAAATAAACGATGTAAAAACCACCTATGCCAATGGCGTCGTGCGCACACCGCCCTTGCTGGC
>CAIVGO010000196.1 GCA_903905445.1 uncultured Bacteroidota bacterium | reverse complement strand
TAATCCGGACAAGCGCCATTGGCAAAATCATAAAAAGTGCTGTAGCCGCGCTGGCGTTCAATCTGGATGCTGAAAATACCATCACCATCGTCGTCTTTCATGCGGAAACGGCCGCCTGGGTTGCCAAAATCACCACCACCAGCGAGGTAAACACCGCTTGCTTCGGGGGTGTACGTGCCCATGCCCAGATTTACCGTAATCTTGACGGCGTCATTACAACCATAGCAGCTGTTAAAACAAACCGGGCCTACGGTTGCGTTGCCCGTGAGTACCAATTTGCGGTTGACAAATATATTGGTGCCGTCGATGGTGGTTTGCGTACAAGTAGTTGTTGGATCAAAATTTTCTGCTGCGGCAAAATTGTCGAGGGAAAATTTGTATTCATACAGGCCTACCGGCAAATTGAGGGTGCCTTCAAATACTTTATCGCCATCTGCATCGGTGAGCGGGTTGGCATCGCCGGCAAAGTTATTGAACGTACCGCTCACATATACTTTGGTGTAGGCGCCCTGGTATTTGCTCATGTCTACTTTAAACGTAACGTCGGCCTTGGGTGTAGCGCCCGCAGAGCAAACCACAATATCATCCACATAAAACACCAAATCGGTGGTTGGGCTTACGCCAAAATCGGCAAACAACACGATGCGGTTGTACACTTTACCTGATGCAGGCAAATTTGGCGCTTCAATGGAAGGGATGGATGGATCAAAGGTGAGTTCTACCCATTTATTCACTTCGGTGTTGGCCACCGTTTGTACCCAGTTGGCACCGCCGTTCGAGGAGTCTTCTAATTTCAGGGTCAGGTTGCCCGGATGGTCGGTGTGGAATTTGATTCTGATTTGACCACCATTCAGCAGGCTTACTTGCGAAGTTGGGTTGGGTGCAGTGAAAGCACCCGCCCAAACCTGTGCACCGGTCGGTTTTTTAAACTCCAATACTTTCGCGCTGGTGTTAATGCCGGTTGGGTTCGGGTTGTTGATGGTGGACGATAATTGCGCTTCGAGGGAGCTGCCGAAATACTGGAACGTTGTATTGGTAAGGGGCGCTTCAAAATCGAGTACCGTGTTACAAACGATGGCTTGTTCGACCTGGATATCGTCAATATACGTAATCACATCCGCAGCAGGACTTACACCAAAATCGGTGAACAGCGTTACCGTATTATAAATGTGTCCGCTGGCAGGCATGTTCGGCGCTTCAATAGACGGAACGGTTACATCAAATACCAGGGTTTCCCAGCCATTGACAACCGTGTTTACTTTGGTTTGAACCCAGTTGGCGCCACCATCCGAAGAACCTTCCAATTTCAGGGTCAAGTTACCGATGTGATCCATGTGCACTTTTACCGATATTTTGGTGTTGGTGATTACGTTTACCGGTGTGGATGGATTGGGCGCAGAAAACGCACCCGCCCATACTTGTGCACCTACTGGCTTTTTAAATTCCAAAACCTTTGCGCTGGTATTCGGCGCGGTTGGGTTTGGGTTGGCAACCACATTGGTGAGGGAGGCTTCAAGGGAACTGCCAAAATATTGGAAGGTAGTGCTCGTAGCAGGTGCTTCGAAATCCAGTACGACTACTTGTGCCGAGGCAAATTGCCATACTGCACAGAAAACCAGGATCAGGGAGTGTAATGATTTATTCATGTTTGGTGATGATTTGAATTTTAAAATATTATTTTGTGATTGGAAGATTGTAGGGATCAAAATTAGGAATACACGCAACCAATTAAAGTAAATTAGCCTACGACACTGTTACGCGTAGCCCAAAAACCACTACGACAACAGTACGACACACCCGCATTTTTACCCCTACTCAACCCATTTCCCAATTATTTTATACTTTAGCGTACTTTATCATTCGCATAAATTGAAATGGGCAAAAAAATATGGTGGTGGGTAGTACTCTTGTACTACAGCGAGGCAGTGGCACAACCTGGCATCCTGGGTTTGCCGCCCGTTACCAATTTTCAAAAGCGTATTTACCAGGCAGGAACCCAAAGTTGGGACATCGCACAGGATGCGCGCGGCATGCTTTATTTTGCGAATAATGAGGGGCTGCTACAATACGACGGCACTTTCTGGACGTGCTATCCCATCGCCAATGGCACCTGTGTTCGGGCGCTCCTGGTTGCACCAGCCCATCGAATTTATGTAGGGGGGCAGGGCGATTTGGGGTATTTCTGTCCGAATGATCTCGGCCGCTTAACCTACTATTCACTGCTTGCACAAATACCGGAAGCGCAACGCCGTTTTGACGATGTTTGGGATATTGCCCAGACTGCCGATGGTGCCGTTTGGTTTCGCACCAACGACCGGGTATTTCGCTACCAAAACAACCAGATACAAGTGTTGTTGGCAGGCAGCAATTTGCGTTTCCTCCAGGCCGTCAACGGGGTACTGTTTGTAGAAGATGTTGAAAAGGGCTTGTTAAAATTTGACGGACAAAACTTTATACCCATCAACCCTAACTTACATTTTGGCAGCCCGGTCACCGGCGCGGTTGGGTTTGGGCAGGATACCGTGCTCTTCAGTACTTTAAAAAACGGCATTTATTGTTATCAAAACAACCAACTGACCCCTTGGGAAACTTCCGTGGATGCCTTTCTATGTCAAAAACGGATTTACGCATGCACCCGGGTTGGAAACGGGCAAATCGCGCTCGGCACCTCGCTGGGAGGCATGTTGGTGATGGACCTAAACCGACGCCCTTTGTTGTGGTTGGAAAAAAATGCCGGACTGCAAAACAACAATGTGCTCAGTATTTTCTGCGACCGGGCGCAAAACCTTTGGCTGGGCCTCGATAACGGAATCGACCTGGTGGAAATGAGCGCTCCTTTTTACCGCTTGCTGCCCGACCCCGCTTTGCAAGGCACGGGTTATGCCGCCACCGTGTACGATCAACAATTGTACTTAGGTAGTTCGAATGGTCTGTACACAAAACATTGGAAAGACTATTATGATCCCTTTGCCCGACTTGACTTCGACCTGGTGCCCACTACGACAGGACAAGTGTGGACACTACAACAGGTGGATCAGACCTTATTTATGGGGCACCATGAGGGTGCGTTTCAAATTAAAAATAACCAGGCAAACAGCCTTTCAAACCAGGAGGGCGCCTGGAACTTTCTTCCCATTGATGATACCACTTTAATCGCAGGTGCCTACAACGGACTGTCCCTCTATACCCGCCAAAACAAACTAGGAAACTGGAAATATGTCCGGCACCTGCTGGGGCTCGACGAATCCTGCCGCATCATGGTGCGCGAAAGTAGCGGCACTATTTGGATGTCGCATCCCTACCGAGGGGTGTTTAAAGTTCAATTGCAAGCCGACCGACAGCATGTTGCGGTGCAGCGTTTTGGAAAAGACCACGGTTTGCCCTCCGATTTATTCAATTATGTGTTCAAAATAGGAGACATTGCCGTGGTGGCCGCCGAACGCGGTATTTATCGTTTTGATGCTGCTGCGGGCAAATTCATCCCCGCAACCGAGCTGAACCATTGGCTCGATCCGGCACACGGGCGCACGCGTTACCTGCGGGAAGATGCCCAAGGCAATATCTGGTTTAGTCAGGGAAATAATGTAGGGGTACTTTGGGTTGAAGACGAGGGCGTACACAAACGCGTACACAAAGAACTTTTCCCGGCCCTAAATGGCCAATTGGTAGGCGGTTTTGAGCATATTTACCCTTATAACGCGCAAAATGTGTTTTTTGGAACCGAAAAAGGCTTCATGCTGCTCAACCCGGAAAGGCTGCATAAAACCGATACCACCCTGCAAGTAGTGATCAACAGTGTGCGATTCCCCGATTTGCAGGATAGCATCTTGTACGGTGGTTTTCCGGCCGATCCCAAGTTGGCGATGGGACTACCTGCCCAGCGCAACAACTTGCATTTTTCCTTTTCGGCAACGGTTTATGCCCAGGCCGACCCGGTTCAATACAGTGTGCGCCTCGAAGGCTTAGATGCTGTTTGGTCGCCCTGGAGTACCAAAACCGAACGCGATTTTGCACACTTGCCCACCGGGAAGTACACCTTTATGGTAAAAGCCCGAACCGCTTCTGGCCTCGAAAGTGCGGTTTGTACCTTTACGTTTCGGATTCTACCGCCTTGGTATGCCAGTCGCTGGGCTTACCTATTGTATGCAGCGTTAATTATTACTGTTTTGGTGGCTTCCTTCCGGCGCCAGCGGGTGCGTTTTGAAGCCGAAAAGGCTGCCCTCACCACCGAACACCAGCAACAAAGCGAAGCACAACGCCGCCGCATGGAACAATCCGAACAGGAAATTGTGCGCCTGCAAAACGAAAAATTGGAAAATGAGGTCCAGTTTAAAAACAAAGAACTAGCGCTTGCAACCATGCATTTGGTGCAAAAAGGGGAAATATTGAGCAGCATTCAGGAAGAACTGCAAAAAACATTGCAAAAAACGCAAGACGGAAAAGCCCTGCGCGACGACCTCCAGCGCATCATGCGGATGGTGCAATACGATACCCAGTTAGACAACGATTGGGAGCAATTTGCCGTGCATTTCGACTCGGTGTATGGCGACTTTCTCAAACGCCTGCGGGAACGGCATCCACAACTCAGTCCATACGACCTGCGCCTCAGCGCCTACCTGCGGATGAACCTGAGCAGCAAGGAATTAGCGCATTTGATGAATATTTCTGTGCGCGGCGTAGAGGGCAGTCGGTATCGGTTGCGGAAAAAATTGAATTTAGGCGGGGAGGATCATTTGGTGGAGTATTTGATGAATGTTTGAGGGGCTTTACTTTTCTTTAAACAGTATAAAATTAAGGTAATTTTCTCTGTTAATAGATTCAAAGAGCGCTTCCGGGTAGTTTTCTTTCCAAGTATACGGTGCTTTTGCGGATTTCAGGTTAAACTTGAATTCAAAACCTTCCAATTTCCCAGCACGCTCCTCTACATAGTCTATTTTTGCACCAGTGTAGGTACGCCAAAAGTAACGATTAGCGCCCGTGCGGCGATATGTTTGGCTTTTCATGCGTTCTACAATTAAAAAATTCTCCCATAGTTGTCCGCCGTCCGCTCGGTCGGAGATTGGGTTGAAGTTTTCAATAACAGCATTGCGAACCCCTAAATCATAGAAATAAATCTTATCATGTCGAACAATTTCTTTCCGAAGATTCCGGCTATAACCGGACATTCGAAATACCACAAACGCTTTTTCTAACAAATCAATGTAAGAAATAACTGTTTCGCGCGATATTAGAAGCCTACCTGCTAATTCATTAATCGAAACTTCTGCGCCAATCTGGAACGCCAACAGACGTACCAAATCCCGCATCTTGGGTGGATATTTTATGTTGCCAATTGTTAGAACGTCTTTAAAAAGGTATGATCGAACGATTTCTTGCAAATAATTTACCTTTAATTCCCTGTTTTCTATAGCGAACAATGCTGGATAAGCGCCAAAAACCATCCAATCCTCTAATTGAAGGTTTAACTCAAATGGATTTAGCGTTTCAGCCAGTTCACATAGGCCAATAGGCATCAATTGAAACGTCCAGGCCCGTCCTGTAAGCGGCTCCTGAATTTTATTAGCAAGTTCAAAAGAGGAGGAACCTGTCGCTATAATTTTGAGCGAAGGCATTTGATCATATAATAACTTCAGATTGATTCCAATATCTGGAATTTGTTGTGCCTCATCTATAAAAAGTAAATCGTATCCACTTACAAGTTGTCGTAACTGCTGGTAAGATCGACTTGAAAGAACAGATTTGTAGTCTGCATCATCTGCATTAATACTAAGCACCTTGCCTGGGTATTTTTCAAGTATGAGTCGCACCAGGGTTGTTTTACCGACTTGACGTGGTCCATATAGCACGATAACCCGGTTGTCAAGGTCCATTTGTGCTGAAATTAGTTGTTCATAAAGTCTGCGAATCATCTGCTTATTGGTTTACCAGCAAAATTAGCGCAAATATTGCAAACCTACCCGCAATATTCACGCGAATACTGCTGGTCGACCCGCAATATTCACGCGAATACTGCCGGTGTAAGGAAAATCGCTTTTTATACGTCACAATTAAGTCGCTTACTCCCTCCGTCTCAATCTATTTATTTGCCCAAATATTGTCCATACACGCCTTTCACCACCTCAGCCATCGCCACAAGCAGCCGCCGCCGAGGGAAATTGTTCACCGTAACCAGGGTGATCTCCCGCGTAGGGCAAGGCTCGGCAAATTTGCGTACTTGTGCCTGCTGATGCGCGCCTAAAAAACGGGTCGCCATCAAAGGCAAGATGGTTATGCCTTGTTGGGCATCGACTAAATGTACCAAGGTCTCCAAACTGCCCGATTCATATCGTAAACGCGCCGTATTATGGTCTTTGGAGCGCAATGCACACAAATGCAATACCTGTCCACGCAAGCAATGCCCTTCTTCCAATAGCCAAAGGTGCGCTGGATTGATATCCTCCGGCAACAACAGATTTTTATGAAATGCCACTTCCGAAGGCGATACATAGGCCACAAAAGGCTCTTTGAACAGTGGAATACTGTTTAAACGAATATCTTCAACAGGGGTAGCCATCAAACCCATGTCAATTTCGCCCGATTTTATTGCATCCAACAACCGCTCGGTCACCATTTCCCGAACGTTAAACTTGAGGTCGGGATGCTCCGACATCAAACGCGGTAATAAAGTGGGCAATAAATAAGGCGCAATGGTAGGTATCACGCCCAGCCGAACCTCCCCTTTTATATGGTGCTGCAATTCCGATGCATAGTCCCGCAAACGCCCCACATCCGCCAATATCTGCCGGATATGTACCACCATCGCCTGCCCTTCCCGGGTAAGTTCCACCGGCTGCCTGCTACGGTCGAAAATCTGCACCCCCAATTCGCTTTCCAGTTTTTGAATCATCATGCTCAACGTGGGCTGGGTCACATAACAATGCGCCGCCGCCCGAGCAAAATGCTGGTGCTGCGCTACCGCCAATACATACTCTAATTGTTGCAGGTTCATGCCAGATATATTTTATTGATACAAAGAGACGAAATATACCCAGATTTAAATGGATTTGAAGGATGGATGGATAAAAAAATTGATTTTCAATGGATTAGAAGCCATCTTTTTTCATAACCACTTTGTGTTGACTATAGTTGTATTGGTTTATCAAAAAAGAAATACGCAATACATTATTCTGAATAAATATAAAAAAGCGAATACATATTTATGTAAAACAAAATTTAACAGAAAAAAAGATCTTAAATGTTTCTTTTTAAAATCCAAAGTATATTATAATTGCAGTATCAAACAATAAATACCCGCCAAGAACAGTCTTTGCGCCTGTTTTTTTCAAAACACTATGAAATTGGTTTACCATGTTGTGTCTGCCCGGCACAACCGAACCGTTATGCTTCCTTCGGTGCATGAATTGTAATCCCTTTTCCTGGCATTGTTCATTTCACCTTTTAATATCAAATATTGCTTTATGAAAAAATTAATGACCTTTCCGTTGCTGCTGCTGGTTGTTTTTTGCTCCGCACAGTCTTTGAAACCCATTGCTCAAATGGTTGCCGATGCCCGACAATCGGGTTTAGGCTTCAATGAAGCGCGCTTATTTACCCTGGCCGATGATGACCGCACGGTTTTGCCGGTAAAAGATGCCATCGTCCTAAATTGGGAGGCCAGCATGGCACAACAATTACGGGCGTATGCAGGCGCTCCTGTATCCCTTACCCTTCCATTCGAAAACAACAGTACCCTTACCCTCGATCTGGTACCCGCTAAAAACCTGAGCGGTACATTCCAGGTGCATGTCGCCACCCAGGAAGCAGCGGTGGAAGGCATTGATGCAGGGGTTCATTTTTGGGGAACCATCCAAGGCAATCCCGAATCACTGGTCACCATCAGCGTTTTTGAAAATGAGGTGATTGGCATGATTGCTACTGCCGAAAACCAATATACAATTGGTCTATTACCCAATAGTCGGACCCAACAGCACGTGCTTTACAAAGAAAGCGAACTGCCACAATTTGGAAATCATGAATGCAACACCGATGAGGAGTTACACCGAATTGGCGATACTGACACGCCCGTAACCAGCCGCTCGGGTCCGGACAACTGCGTGCGTATGTTTATCGAAACCGATTACACGCTTTTCCAAAATAAAGGCACCGTAGCCAATGTAGTAAGTTACGTTACGGGCGTTTTCAGCCAGGTTTCGGCACTTTATACCAATGAAACTGTCAATGTTGTACTTAATGACATTTATGTTTGGAACGTAGTAGATCCATATACAGGTCCTACCGCGAGCAATTACCTGACCCAGTTCCGAAATGCCAAAAACGGCGTGTACAACGGTGACCTCGCGCACCTGGTCGGCATCAACAACCTGGGCGGCGTTGCTTACCTCGATGTTTTGTGCAACAGCTATTATGGTGTAGGGTATAGCAGTATCAACGCTACCTACAGCAATGTACCGACTTATTCCTGGACGGTAGAAGTACTTACCCACGAAATCGGGCACAACCTGGGCTCCTCGCATACACATGCCTGTGTGTGGAATGGCAACAATACTGCAATCGATGGTTGCGGCCCTACGGCTGGTTACAGTGAAGGTTGTACTGCTCCATTGCCTACGGGCGGGGGTACGATCATGAGCTACTGCCACCTTGTTTCGGGCGTCGGCATCAATTTTAACAATGGATTTGGTCCACAACCCGGCGATAAAATTAGAAGTGAAGTGTACAACGCTCCCTGTCTGGTTGCTTGTGGCGGTGGCGGCGGATGTACCTACACCACCATCAATTCGAATGGTTTTGATGCGAACTGGGGTATTTGGACCGACGGCGGTACCGATTGCGCGCGCGTCAACAATGCTACTTATGCCAACTCTCCAACCTACAGCATACAGTTGCGCGACAATACGACGACCTCGGTCATGACTACCACCAACCAAAACTACACAACCTATGGCGAACTGACGGTCACCTTCTCCTACATTACCGTAAGTTTTGAAACCGGCGAAGACTTCTGGCTGCAGGTATCTACCAATGGCGGCTCAAGCTATACTACTTATGGCGATTTCAACGCCGGAACGCAATTTACCAACAACAACCGCGCATCGGGCTCGGTCGTAATTCCTGGCCCATTCACGAGCAATACCCGCATCCGATTCCGCGCCGACGCTTCTGCCGATGACGATGTCGTGTATATCGACGATGTGGTAATTACCGGATGCCTGAACAATGTAAATGGCAACGCGCCCGAAAGAAGCAAGGACGATGGCAATGAAAATGCACTAGAGGAGGCCCAAAGTGGTATCTCCAACTTGCAATCAGGCCCAAATCCAACCTCAGATGTATTCAATCTCATGTTCACTGCGGCGGCTGAAATGGACGTTGATTTAAGTATTAGCGACATTTCAGGCCGTGTTGTGGCCCAACAACAAATACGTACAATGGCGGGCGAAAACCAGGCTAGTATGCAAGTAGGACATTTGTCAAAAGGGGTTTACATGGTACAAATTCGTGCCGGAGCAGAAACCTACACGCAAAAAATGATCCTCTCCAAATAAATGAATAAAACGGTGCCATTGTGGTGGGAATACAATGGCCCAAGCGGATAAAATGCAGCGCGGTCTTGACGGGAATCAAGACCGCGCTTTTTTATTTGGCAATTTCGTTACGGGATCAATTTAGTGATTTGATCATAGGTGGTATGCGCAATTGCTTCAAGCAAACCCGGTAAAGCCTTGCGTTCCGTTCCACTACTCAATACGGTAAGTAAATAGGGGCGGTTTTTGATGTATATAATGGCCGTTTCGTGTAATTCAAAGGTTTGTTCGTCGTCGGCCTCCCCAAATTTATGGGCAATGTTCGTCCCCGCTGGGAGTCCACGAACCATTCCCTCCTCAAAACTGCATTTGGCCAACAGGGTCAATGCATATTCTGAATTTTGAAGACTCAAGTAGGAACCGTTTACCAACGCCTTCATAAAAGAAGAGAACGACCGCGCCGATATACGAATTCGATTGTCCTCTACGGACGGCATTGGAATGCCAATACCAAGATCTATAAATGACTGCTCAATAGCACCTTTGGGTAAATGTTGATTAAGCAGCCATTGCGCTCGATTGTCTGAATGCACAATCAGCATTTCCAACAATGCGCGCAGGGTGTATTGTTGCCCTACTTGTAAAGACTCCCCGGGTATGTAATTCTGGGTAGGCAAAGACGCGTCTTTAATGCCATCAAAGAGGAATGTTTTGGAAAACAAACCAGGGTCTTTGTCTGCCAGATGTAGCCAGGCAAATAAAACAGGTATTTTGTACAAGGAACCAGGATGGTACTGGGCTTCATCGTTGATCGAAACCCAATTGGAATGATCAAAATCGCGTAAAAACACAGAAACAGAAGTCACTTTGGCTTTTTGAGGATACAAAGCAATGGTTTTTTCGATTTCTGCTTTAACACCATTCAGTGCTGGCGATTCGCATGCTCGATCAACATATAGCAATGGTCGAACAAATTTATATCCACCCATGCGCGTCGCCGTTACTTCACAATCCGCGGCAGTAACGCTTTTTTCCGAAACTGCTGATTGTGGCGTTCGGTATTGAAGGCGCATGATGACAAAAGATAAAAGGCCGCCAACCAAAAAAAGCACAAGGGCACCGTAAATCGGGACAGGCTGAGAAAGTGTCTTGCGCATGAGGACAACGAGCTTTAAATACTGGATGAATTGCGTGTTTTAAACGCCTAAGCGAACGCAAAGTTATCGGGTAAAAAAAGCAAGATGTCAAAATTGTATCAAAATGATTATATCAGCAAACACCTCATTCTTTACATTTTACAAACATTGATAATGGTAATATACTTACGCGTTTACACCTCCTGAATATATTTGGAAAACACCCACTGGTTGGCCCCGATGCGCATCCAGCCATCCGGCGTTGATTGTAAAATGGTTACAGTAGACCCTTGTTCGAGCAAGCCAACCTTGGCATTAGATGTAGATGGACCGCTCCGTACATTGAGGGTAGGCGACAGCACTTTCCCGTGTCGACTCACCGCTTGTGTTCCGCCACCTGCCAACACTTGTATATAATCGGCATTCACATACTGGCCTGCACCAATCCGCCACCAATTGGGCAATTTTTCCAAAAGCGGTATAACATCCCCCTGTTTGAGCTGTTTTACTTTATCGTAATTGGTGCCCGGACCCGACCGAACATTTAAAAACTGATACGTAACAATGCCTTTTTGTGTGCCACTGCTCGGCTGCACAGGTTGTTGTATCG
>CAIVGO010000195.1 GCA_903905445.1 uncultured Bacteroidota bacterium | reverse complement strand
GTGTGTTATATACGCATTGAATCTCCCTTTGATTTATACTTTCATTTTTATTCCGCTCGTCATGAAAACGCTCGCTTTTTCGGTTTTTATTCTATTGGCATGCTGTACACACAGCGCCCTACATGCTCAAGGTGCACAATCTATCCCAAGTGCTTATGGGGTAGGGGACCCAGCACAGGACTTTTCGCTCAAAAATGTGGATGGTCGAATGGTCTCACTGAACGACTACAAAGGCTCAAAAGGCGTTATTGTAGTCTTTACCTGCAACCATTGCCCCTACGCGCAATTATATGAGCAACGTATCATCGATCTGCACAAAAAATACAAAGATCGCGGATTTCCAGTGCTCGCTGTGAATCCCAATAGCCCGGACATTGTGCCGGAAGACTCTTTTGGGGAAATGCAAAACCGCGCAAAACAAAAAAAGTATCCCTTTGCTTATTTGTTTGATGAAGAACAAGCGGTTTACCAACAATTTGGCGCTACCCGCACACCACACGTATTTCTGCTGGATGAAAATATGATTGTCCGGTACATTGGCGCAATTGATGACAATCCAGAAGCGCCTAATTCGATCAAAAATCGGTACCTGGAAAATGCCTTGGAAGCTATTTTGGTGGGAGGTACACCCAACCCCGATTTTACTCGCGCAGTTGGTTGCACAATAAAAAAGAAGAAAACCTAATAAAACGGATGAACCGATTTGGAATTATTACGCGCAAAAAGTGCGTAATTCGCCTTTTCCTAATCAACGTTCAGAAAGTTTGAAAATTGCAGGTTTTACTTTTATCCGCAACGCCGTACGGTACGACTATCCGGTAACTGAAGCGATTCGATCCGTATTGCCCCTTTGTGACTATTTTGTCGTGGCCGTTGGGCATTCCGACGATGAAACTTTGGAATTGGTGCGCAACATCAACGACCCAAAGGTCCATATTATCGAAACTACCTGGGATGATTCGCTCCGGGAAGGCGGGCGTGTGCTCGCGATTGAAACGGATAAAGCATTTCAGGCAATACCCGATGCGTACGATTGGTGCATTTACATTCAGGCGGACGAATGTATCCATGAACAAGACTACCCGGTAATTCGTGAAAACATGGAGCGCTGGCTCGAGGATACCGAAACGGAAGGCTTGTTGTTCAATTACAGGCACTTTTACGGCTCTTACGATTTTGTAGGCGCCTCCAGAAGATGGTACCGGCGTGAAATCCGAATTGTTCGAAATCAAAAATCGATCAAATCTTATCGGGATGCACAAGGATTTCGTTGGGACAACAACCATAAACTAAAAGTACGTCTTATTGACGCCTATATTTACCACTACGGCTGGGTTAAAAGTCCCGACGCACAAAAACGCAAGTTACTGAATTTCAATAAATTGTGGCACTCGGATGACTGGGTAAGTGCCCACCTTGATCCACAAAGTGCTTACGATTACAACGGCACCGAACCCCTGGCGCGTTTCAATGGCACACACCCTGCTGTAATGAAACCCCGCATAGAAAAAATGAACTGGCAGTTCAATACCGACCCTTCCCGCGCACGTTGGTCGTGGAAAGACCGGGCTACCTGGCTTTGCGAAAAACTGCTGGGCTGGCGTCCGGGGGAGTACCGCAACTATATTTTACGGAAATAAGATCGCTCAAATACTTACCATACCTCAAATTCGGTGCGTCGGTTTTGTGACCGACCTTCCTCCGTGTCAGGTGCGCTACTCAAGGGCTTGCTTTCTCCAAATCCTTTATATCGAAGCCGTTCTGATGCAATACCCTTGTTAATCAAATAGTTGTACACTGCCTTGGCGCGTGCCTCTGAAAGGGTTTGATTGGCAGCGTCGGTTCCAACCTGGTCTGTGTGACCATTGATTTGAATACGCAACCACGACAATTGTTGTAACATCCTCACCACATAATCCAGCTCCGCAGCGGAGGCTGGCGCGAGTTCGGCAGATCCGGTTGCAAAAAATACGTTGCGCAGGATAATTGGCGC
>CAIVGO010000194.1 GCA_903905445.1 uncultured Bacteroidota bacterium | reverse complement strand
GCCCGAGTGCGGAAAACGGGCAGAGCCCGACAGATTGACACACGCGGTAGAACCGCGCGTGAGCGGTTTTTGTTATAACGACACATTGGTTTTTGCACTCCGCGCAAACATGACCCAGCCTGCAATAAAACACAAACCGCCCAACGGCGTAATGGGGCCCACCCACGCCACCGAAAACGGCAACAAACTGCGCACCGAAAGCAGATACAAAGAGCCTGAAAAACCTGCGATACCTGCTACCCAAAGCCATTTTGTCCAGGAAAGCGCGCTGCTAGCGGGAAGTTTGTTTTGCAAAAAGGCCAGCAATCCCAAAGCAAACACATGGTAAAACTGGTATTGTACGCCTTTTTCAAAGATGGCCAAATCCGGCAATGCGACCATTTTTTTAAGTTGGTGTGCACCCAATGCACCAAAGACTACCGCAATTCCACCAAGCAGGGCTGCAAGTTGCAGGGTTTGTACAGCAGATTTTTTCATAAGTCGATCATTTTTTGCGGTAAAACTACACCGTAATGCGCCTTCTATGCGTTAGGGATTGTTTTTATCTTGTAAAAAAACAGAAAGCGCGTTGTCTTGTCGCATTGTGCTAAATTTGCCGCTATGATCCCCTTTTCATTATATAAGTTGCGCTGGTTATTGCTGGTTTTAGGTTGCCTGATCTGTATTGGGGTATTAAGCCTGTTGCTTCGTCCTACGCCCGATCTCAAAAACTGGGTGCCAGCTTCCACGGCATTTTTGATTGAAACCACCGGGTTTAACTTGTTGAATGCCCCTGGTCAAGACCAAAACAACCCCTTCGTACATGCTTTTTTCGGCACTTCGCTGGCAAAGCAGTTTCAACAGGATGCTGCCCAATTTCAAAAAATGATCCGGGTTGATACGGCGTTGAACGACCGCATTGGACGCGCCAAGACCCTTTGTGCGTATTCTTTGCAGCCATCCGAAGCGCAACATGCCTTGTTTGCCTTGCAACTGGATGCTTCTTACCCGCTCACACGCGTGCTTGCGCAAACGGGGGTGCGTACGTTTCCAACTCAATTTAAAGGCTACACCTTATATACACTCTATACGGGCAAAAACGAGCAATTGGTACTCGTCCGGGTCAAAAACTACCTGATTTTTTCACGTTTTTCCTATTTGGTGGAGGATGCACTCACCCAATACGAACGCAGCAGCCATTGGTGGTCGGGCCGAAAATATGAAGCAGTCTTACCTGCGGACGCCCCCTGGAAGTTTTATTTGCGTCCGGAGCAATATACCCAAGTCATCCGCACGCAATTGCAAACCCAATGGGCGCAATTACCCCAACAATTAGCCCAACAAATAAACTGGTTGGGCATCGCCTGGGATGGCGCCCAACTTTATGCCGTCGCAGAGGCGCAGGGGGCGTTGAAACAGATGGGCACTTGGGGCAAATCGAATTCCGGAAAAATGCTAACGATCATACCCGACCATGCTGCCTTGTGGGCGCAGGCTGGATTTGAGCGTCGTGCCCAATTTTGGGATCCCTTCACCCATGGCGCGGATCCTGCTTTTCGAAAGTATATTTTACCGTGGGTTGGCTCCGAACTTGCATTTGTCCTCACAGCCCCTTTATCGCCGGGTATGTTGGAAGATCAGTTTTTGGTGGTTGCCACCCGGGATCAGCAGAAAGTTGCCGCCAGTTTGAAAGCATATGGTGCAGAACGGGGCGCCCTGAAAGTGGATACCTATCAAATGTTTGAGGTGTACACTTTTTTGGATCAAGCCATTTTGGAGCCCATCCTTGGGGTGACATCGGCATTCCGCAATCCGGTGTGCACCGTCGTGGGGGATTATGTTGTTTTTGCGGGTAGTCGTTCGGCTATGGAGGTTTGGCTGGATAAATATATTGTAAATCAAACACTTGCAAACCATACTGATTTTTTGCAATTATATGCTGCCCAGCCGCAACGGGGCAATGGTATGCTCTATTTTAACACAGGGTATTTAAAATTGCTGCTGCAACAATTGCTGCAAAACCCGCTGGAAGCCTCAGGCGATTGGCAGCAATGGGAAAAAGCGGGTCTGATTGGGGTGCAAGCGCAGGTGCTTGGAAGGGATCAGTTGGATATAAAAATTGGCGTACAGGCAAGCCCGAACAGCCAGGCAGAGACCGGTATTTTATGGAAAACACCTTTAGCGGCACCCGCCCGTACCCAGCCTTATGTTTGTGATGCCACGGGCAACGATCCGAAAGTATTGATTCAGGACGTGGCGCATACCCTGTATTGTTTGGGCATGAACGGCTCCACCCAGTGGCGGCGGCAGTTGACCGCGCCGATATTATCGGCCGTATATGCGCTTGATTTTTTTGACAATGGGCGCAGTTGTTATTTATTCAACACCACGGAGGCCATTTGGCTGTTGGATGAACAAGGAAAAACGGTGGATGGTTTTCCAATTCGATTGCAATCACCGGCCAGTAATGGGCTTTGTTTGGTCGATTTTGATGGAAACCATCGTTTTAGTTTGTTTTTAGCTTGTAAAAATGGTAATATATACGGCTATGATCAATATGGCCGTCCACTGGCGGGCTGGAATCCACTTCCGGCCAAGGGAAACATGATACATCCCATGTTGCATTTTCAGGAAGCGAATCAGGATTACCTGGTTGCCCTGAATGCAGCGGGCAAATTGTGGGTATTTGGACGAAATGGCGCGGCCCATTTTCCGGCGATTACGCTGCCAGGCCTTTATCAAAGTCCTCCGCAACTGTCGGTAAAACAAAATGGCAACAAGCAAATTGTCTGTTTTAATACAAACGGGCAGATTACGTTGGTTGATGTACAGGGTGGGGTAAGGCAAATCCGGGCAGGTACGACCCAAGCGGCTACAACAGGCATCAGCAGCATGGATAGTAAATTATTTACCCTATTGGAAGGCAGTCG
>CAIVGO010000193.1 GCA_903905445.1 uncultured Bacteroidota bacterium | reverse complement strand
GCCGGTTTCAAACGCGCCAGCCCTTCCATGGAAGTGGCCGGTTTTATAAACTCATCTTGTGCGACGGTACGGGTGTCGGATTTTCCCTGGGGGACTTGTACCGGAGCAATTTCTCCATCGAAAATACCGGCGTTTTGGGCAATCGCCGCTTTATGCTGACTCCAAACGGCAAATTTATCCTGGTCTTCGCGTGAAATACCATACAGTTCAACCAGGTTTTCGGCAGTCATGCCCATCGCGTCGGTGCCGTATTGTGCTTGCATGGCCGGATTGATAAAGCGCCAGCCAAAACTGGAATCAAACATTTGTGCATCGGTACCAAAGGGTTTGGCCGATTTGCTCATTACATAAGGCGAACGGGTCATGCCTTCTACGCCACCCGCCAGGAATAAATGCCCGTCGCCACTTTGAATGGCGCGTTTGGCATGTATCACCGCAGCCATACCGCTGGCGCACAAGCGATTCACCGTTTCGCCGGGCACCGAATAAGGCAGTCCGGCCAACAGTGCTGCCATGCGGGCAACATTGCGGTTGTCTTCACCGGCCTGGTTGGCGCAACCCAGGATCACATCATCGATATGGGCAGGATCCAGGGTTGGGTGCCGCTCGAGGAGGCTGCGCAACACGTGGGCGGCCAAATCATCGGTACGGATAGGGGCTAAGACACCGCCAAAATTACCCACAGGGGTGCGGAGGCCGTCAATAATATAAGCAGCGGGAAATTGTTGCATGATGTGGTGGTGGCTGGTTTTAATTCCGCCGCAAATATCACAATTGTTCAGGGAAAATGTAAGGAACCTTTCAGATTGTCTTCCTGTGAACAATTACACCTAAAAATGATTTTATACACCTAAAATGGTGCAGGTGCATCGTATATTTGCGTGATTATGGAAAAAGTAAAATGTCTTATCATCGGCTCCGGCCCCGCCGGATATGCAGCGGCAATTTATGCAGCGCGCGCCGGTTTGAATCCGGTGCTTTATACTGGCCCTCAGCAAGGTGGTCAGCTTATGATTACCAACGAAGTAGATAATTATCCAGGTTACCCGGAAGGCCGGAATGGACCAGAAATGATGGATGATTTTCGTCGGCAGGCCTTGCGTTTCGATACGGTAATTCGGCAGGAAATGATTACAAAAGTTGACTTTACTGGTCCGGTGCATAAAGTATGGTCGGAATCAGGACAAGAAATTGAATCGCCTGCAATTATTATTGCAACAGGTGCCAGTGCCAAATGGTTGGGTATTCCGGGTGAAGAGCGCTTGCAAAACCGCGGGGTTTCGGCTTGTGCGGTATGTGATGGTTTTTTCTTCCGTAAAAAAGAGGTGGTTATTGTAGGCGGTGGCGATACTGCGGCAGAAGAGAGTACTTATTTGGCCAAAATTTGCAGTAAAGTGCACTTATTGGTGCGTCGCGATGAAATGCGGGCTTCCAAAATCATGCAGCAACGTGTGATGAACACCCCAAATTTGATCGTGCATTGGAATACCGAAGCCGAGGAAGTATTGGGCGAAGAAGAAGTAACGGGTGTACGCATCATCAACAATGTTACTAAGGAGGTAAGTGAATTGCCTACTTCAGCGTTTTTTGTTGCCATTGGCCACAAACCCAATACCGATATTTTTAAAGGCTGGCTCGACTTGGATGAAAGTGGATATATCCATACCAAACCGGGTACAACTTTTACCAATATTGAAGGCGTTTTTGCTTCCGGGGATGCACAAGATAAGGTGTATCGTCAGGCGATTACTGCAGCCGGTACCGGTTGTATGGCTGCCTTGGATGCTGAGCGCTATTTGGTAGAACAAGGGTTATAAGGTGCAAGAAACAATTGGAATTCGGGTGCGTTGGCTGCTTGTACTGGGCTTGCTGGCGGGTATGGCTTTGTCCTGGCCTTTGTGGATTCCATTTGGCCGTATGGGATTGCCCATGGTGCCCTTTTTTGCCTGGATGGGGCAACTACCTGTTTTTCTGACCGTAATTTCGATTGCGATATGCATATCTGGGGTCTTTTTGCTGCTGTTTCCGGCGCGAAAAGACCTTTTTTTATGGATGGCGGCCTTATTGTTCGTAGGCTTTGTACTTGATTTGAATACGGCCCAGCCTTGGGTTTGGTTTTACTGCCTGATCCTGATTGCGTTCTATTTTTCGGCGCTTTCGAACGACCGCATATCGTTTGCGGGTTTGCAAATTGTCTTGCTGGGGGTATATGGCTGGGGTGGAATTTATAAGATCACCCCTTATTTTGCCGTGGACAATTTACCCTGGTTTTTTAGTGCGTTTTCCTGGTTGGAACCTTTGGGAAAGTTGCCCGCCTTGGGGTATGCCCTTGCAATCGGAGAAGCCTGTTTTGTGCCGGGTTTGTGTTGGCACCGTACCCGGCAGTTTACCTGCGTGGTGGTGGTGCTGTTTCATCTCAGCATTTGCCTTATTTTAAGTCCGCTGGGTTTGAATTGGAATTTGGTCGTTTTACCCTGGAATTTGGCTATGGCGGGTATGGTTTGGGTGCTTTTTGATTCCAAGCAGCCATTTATTCTGCCCAAGCAGCCTTTATTTCGCCTATTTCTTGGGGTAGTATGTTTGGGCCCAGCCCTCAACCTGATGGGCGGATGGCCGGATGCTTTTTCCTGGAAACTATACAGCAATACCCAGGCAGAGGCCACTTTTTACAATCCAAATGGTGTAGTACCCTGCGCTGATTTGCAAGCCGTTTGGACGAAAATGGCGTTTAACGAACAGCAGTATTTATTGCTCGATGATTGGTCGAACAATGCCTTAAAGGCCCCATTGCACCCCAGTAAACAAGTGTTTTGGGCACTGGGCCGCCATTTGTGCCAATGCGAAGGGATATCCGATTCGGCTGGATTATACCTGCTCCAGGTCAATCCCTGGAACCGGGCAGCCGAACGGATGGATTTTTATCCTTGTGCTTTGCTTAAGGCGCAAGCGCATTAGCGCATTTTAGGCGTGCGCCGTTTTCCGCCGGGCCGGAAGCCTTTGCCGCCCATCATCCCCATCATGCTCGGGTTCATCGGCGATTGTGCCAATTGCTTCATTTGTTTGTCCACTTCCTTGATTTGTTCTTTCAACATCGGTTCGGTGATGTTGAGTTTTTTCAAGTCGGCAAATTGATTGATGGCCGATTGCCGGTTATTTTTAGAGGCTGCAATCATGACCAATTGTAGCATGGCGGCGCCTTTTTCATTATCGGAGGGCAAACCGGCGGCGAGCGATTTTTTCAACCAGGTTTCGGCCGAAATAAAATCCTTGCGTTGCATATCGATGGCGCCTTTGGTCATAAAATACACGCCTTTGTAACCCATCAGCAAAGTACCCGGGAAAAACGTCAATTTTAAGCGTGCTTCAGCCGCATCCAGTTGTTGCTGGCCAATTAATTGGTTGGTCGACATAATGGTGCCCAGCAACAAATAACCAATCAGCAGCACAACGCCAACCAGAATGAACGGGAAACCATACCAAAAGCCATAGGCAATTGAAAGGGCAAGACCACCCAAGATACCACCAAGGATCAGGGCAAAACGCAGGTAAATATTTATTGTAAACATGCTGTTGCTGCTAAATGTTGAATTGTTTGACGCGGGGCTATTCGAAGCGACCTCGTTTAGAACCCGCAAAATTAAAAAAGCCTGCGCTGCAAGTATGCAGCAAGCAGGCTTTTCTGTGTTTTGTTTAAATTTTTTTACAAACGTTTGAAATTCAAGCCGCGGCCCATGTTGCCTACCGGGAGGTATTGCAAGACATCTTTATTGCAAGCGGTTACCACATTACATTGTACGGTGCCGTCTTTTTCTTTTTCTGTAAAACACCATCCATCGGTTTCGGTACCCGGATGTTCACTTACACAAGGCGCTTGATCACATGCTCCGTTAATTTCAACCTCTACTTCCATCGTAAGTTGATTGCCATTCAAATGCCGCATTTTATTGCCGATGAACTCAATTACATAGGTGGAATCTTGGTCACTTTGCCACTTTCCTTGTAGCGTTTCCAGTAATTCATCCTCCGCAGGTCCAGATTTGGGCAAATTAGCCGTATTCGCCTCGGGGCGTTTTGGGGCATTGTTTGGGTTACAGGCTGCAAACAGGAAGAGTATCAGCGCTGAACTGTAAAGCAATTTTGTCATGCGATGTTGATTAAACCCAGATTTAAATGGATTTGAAGGATGGATGGGTAAAAAATGATTTTAATGGATTAGAAGCCAACTATTTTCATAACCACTTTGTGTTGACCGTGTATAAGATTCAGGAGGGCAAAGAAAA
Source organism: uncultured Bacteroidota bacterium (assembly GCA_903905445.1). Classification (GTDB taxonomy): domain Bacteria; phylum Bacteroidota; class Bacteroidia; order Chitinophagales; family Saprospiraceae; genus M3007. The sequence goes on along the minus strand of CAIVGO010000193.1, from coordinate 1,294 downwards.
TGTGATTTTTTGCGGCATTAAATCAACAAGATGTTAATGACATGTATTTTAACACTTTTTTACCCCTTATTACATGCAATCTTCGCATTTATAAACCGTGAAACCGAAGTTATCGCCTGGCCCGTATAAGAAAGCGATGGACATTCCTTTATCAGATGCTTCCAATTCGACGGTATAATGGATGTGGTGGTGGTTGTCGTATTCAAACGACCGACCATCGGCCTGCACTTTGAAGTTGCTGTGTTCCGACAAACAATAAGGGAAATGGTTGCTGGTGTACAATTCGAGGGTCTGATTGGGCGATACGCGCAGCATAAATGAACTGGCTATATTGCCATAATGCACGACGGCTTTGTACACCCCCGGACCAATTCCTACCCGGCGCAAATTCGCGTTTACCGGATCGCCCGTGAGGGGCGGGGCTTCCGGGAAATGCGCATCACACCAGCTGCCTGGGGCTTTGTAATCTTTCACAATGGGCCCATTGGCCAATTCAAAGTGCGGCCCCGCTATAATTGCTGGTTTATTTTGGGCTTGATCGGCCGTGCCGGTTCCGCAAGCGACCAGGAAAAAGGCGAAAAAGCCCAAAATGCCAGCGATCTGCTTTATCATAGGTTTATATTTTCCAGTCGAGCCGAAGGGTGAAATTACGGGGTGCTTCCATCAGGGCCGGGCGCAAGGTGTATTCGAGGTTCAACAGGTTATTACACAAGGCGCTGATTTTCAACTGTTTTGAAATTTTGTAGGAAAGACGAACATCTAACAATGTATAGCCACTGTTGTTTTTATTGCGGAAACTTTTCACCCCGGGCAAGGTCTCCTGAAACAACAAGTCGATGGATTCCATAAAACTGTTGTACTGCGCCGAAACGCCCAATCCAAAACCGTTGAGCACATATTCTGCATCGGCTTTAAAAGAATCGCGGAAACGGTATTTTAACACATTGCGGGAGGTATCAGAACTACCCCAAAAGGAATTTTGTTCCTGGCTAAAGATTTTGTAGCGCGGGTCGGTTTTGGTGTAACCGGCCAACAAAAACAATTGTCCCGGACCCAATTTACCTTGACCCAGCACCGAAATTTCGAGGCCTCGGATACGGGTATCGCCCTGGTTTTTGGATTGAAAAATCGCGCCATTCAAACTAAAACTGGAAAAAACGAACTCCATCATTTGCTGATATTCTTGCCAAAAAGCCGCCACATCCACATAACCGTACCAGGAACCTATTTTCATGCCTTGTTTGATGCCAATTTCGGTCGACCAGCCGGTTTCGGAAATCAGGTCGGGATTAGG
>CAIVGO010000192.1 GCA_903905445.1 uncultured Bacteroidota bacterium | reverse complement strand
GGAAGCGTCCGGGACGCTTCCGACGTGGGACTATCGGGACGTGGAAAAAACAAAACATTTTGTATTTTTGCCGTCTATGCCACTCGATACCACCATAGAATATTTAAAAGGTGTCGGTCCACAGCGCGCCGATACCCTGAAAAAGGAACTGTTTATCTTCACTTTTGGGGATTTACTGGTGCATTACCCGTTTCGTTACATTGACCGGACGCGGTTTCACACGATCCGCGATTTACAAACGGAAGGCGAACAGGTGCAATTGCGCGGTATTTTACGCCGCTTGGAGGTGTTGGGCGAAGGTCGGGCCAAACGTTTGACGGCTACCCTGCGCGATGAATCCGGGGTGATCGAACTTGTTTGGTTTCAAGGCATTCAATGGGTGGAAAAAAGCCTGATGGTGGGCAAAGAATACATTGCATTTGGCCGCATCAACGCCTTCAATGGCCGCTTCAATATTACCCATCCGGAAATGGAAGAAGCGACCCCGGATAATTTGCAAAAGCCCCGTACGTATGAACCGGTTTATTCTACCACTGATAAATTAGTACAAAAAGGCCTGGACGCCAAGGGATTGCGCAAAACCATGCGTACGCTGTTGGATGTCCTAAAACCCGCCGACCTGCCTGAAACACTCCCCGATAACTTGCTGGAAGCCTACCGCCTGATGGGCCGCTGGGAAGCGATGCAAAAAATCCATTTTCCTGAAAATCAGCAGGAATCGGAGGCCGCAGCCAGACGGTTAAAGTTTGAGGAACTGTTTTTCCTGCAACTCCGCATTTTGCAAAGTCGGCAGTTGCGCAAGGACACTGTAAAAGGCTTCGTTTTTGAACAACTGGGCGATTTTTTCAATCGTTTTTATGCGGAAAAACTGCCTTTTGAACTAACGGGCGCTCAGAAACGGGTGCTGAAAGAAATTCGGGTCGATTTACGGGCCGGCCGGCAAATGAACCGCTTAGTTCAAGGAGATGTCGGCTCCGGAAAAACGGTAGTCGCACTGATTACCATGCTTATGGCCTTGGATAATGGTTTTCAGGCCTGCCTGATGGCACCTACCGAGATCTTGGCACAACAACATTTTATTGGTTTAAGTGCCCTTTTGGGCGATTTGGGCGTCAATATTGGCTTTTTATCAGGCAGTATTAAAGGTAAAAAGCGCGAAGCCATCTTGGCACAACTCTGTACCGGGGAAATGCAAATTGTGATCGGTACCCATGCGTTGATTGAAGACTGGGTGGTATTTCAAAATTTGGGTCTTTCGGTGATTGATGAACAACACCGGTTCGGGGTAGAGCAACGCTCCAAATTATGGCGCAAAAGTCAGGGCTTGCCGCCGCATGTATTGGTCATGACCGCAACCCCCATTCCGCGAACTTTGGCGATGACTTTATATGGCGATTTGGATGTTTCGGTGATTGATGAATTACCGCCAGGCCGGAAACCCATCACGACGATGCACAAAACCGAAGCCCATCGCCTGCGCGTACAGGGGATCATGCGCGAAGAAATTGCCAAAGGCCGGCAGGTATATGTGGTGTATCCGATGATTGAAGAGACTGAAAAAATGGATTTGCAGAACTTAATGTCGGGTTACGAAGCATTAAGCCGGGATTTTCCGATGCCAGAATACCAAATTTCGATTGTACATGGCAAAATGAAGGCGGCAGATAAGGAATATGAGATGCAGCGTTTTGTGCGACAGGAAACCCAAATTATGGTGGCTACCACGGTAATTGAGGTAGGGGTAAACGTACCCAATGCCTCGGTGATGGTGATTGAAAATGCAGAACGGTTTGGTTTATCGCAATTGCATCAGTTGCGGGGAAGGGTAGGACGCGGCGCCGAGCAATCGTTTTGTATTTTGTTGACAGGCCATAAATTGAGTGCCGACGGTCGGGAGCGGATTCAAACGATGGTAGGCACCAATGATGGTTTTGTGATCGCGGAAGCCGATTTGCGTTTGCGGGGTCCAGGCAATATTGAAGGCACTCAACAAAGCGGGATGCTGCATTTTCGTATCGCCGATTTGGCGCGGGATGGACAGATTTTGACGGCCGCCAGGGAAATTGCGATCACGATTTTGCAACAAGATCCGGGTTTGCGCACGCCAGCATATGCGCGCTTAAGGCAATATTTGGATGCTACAGCAAAGGAATCAAAAATTTGGAGCCGAATTTCGTAGATTTTTCAGATAAAAGTTTTGTTTAAAATAAATTGTTTTTTATTTTTGGGCGTTCATTCACACACCTAAAACAAACAAAAAATGGAGAACAAAACAAATTACCTCGCAATTGTGGTTTGTCCACTCATCAACATGGCCTTGGGCATGACCTGGTACAGCATCTTTGACAAGCCCTGGATGGAAGGCCACAGCCTGACCATGGAGCGTGTCACCGCCAACCAATCGCCCACCTTGTACATTACCAGCGTGGTTGGGTCTTTAATTTCCGCTTACGTGCTGAATTTGATTTTCCAACGCCTGGGTGTTCGTTCTTTAATGGACGGACTGAAAAGCGGCGCTGCCATTGGCTTATTTGGCCTTTTGGGCACCATTGTGAGTTATAGCTTTTCTTTGTTGCCATTGCCCTTGGCCTTGATTGACGGCGGTTTTGCTTTTGTACTGTTTACCTTATATGGTATTGTGCTGGGCGGCTGGCAGAAAAAGTAGTAAAATTGGTTGCACCAGTGTTCATTTGCTAAGGAATACTGGTGTAACTACTTATAAAAAAGTAGATTTATTTGCTGTTAAAACTTCAATAATGACCGTATTTTTGTAAAAAGAAACAAAATGAAGATTATATTGCAATTTGAAAAGATGAGTGATCTGGATGAAATTAGCCAATGGCTAGAAAATAAGCATATCACGGTGCAACAAGTGGTTCCGGATAAAATAAGTGCGAACACTTTGATCAAAAGGCTCAGTCGCATCAAAGTAGTATTACCTAAAGATTTTAAATTTGATAGAAATTAGGCAAATGATTTCGGATGTTTGCACCTCAAAACCGCTGTTGTCGGTTGAAAAAATATGCCACGTCCCCCATTTGAAATTTTATTTGAAGACGAATATTACGTTGCCATCAACAAGCCTTACGGTATTTTGGTGCATCGAACCGGTATCAGCCAGGATACGGAATTTGTGCTTCAATTGTTGCGCAACCAGCTCCGGCAGCGCATTTACCCGGTACACCGACTGGATCGGGCCACTTCCGGGGTGCTTATTTTTGGCAAAAACTCGGAATCAGCGAGTTTATTGGGACAGCAGTTTCAAGAAAAACAGGTAGAAAAAAAGTACCGGGCGGTCGTACGCGGGTACGTGCCCGAGCGCGACACCATTGATTATCCCTTAGAAGATGCAGAATTAAGGCAATCCTTACAACCCGCGGTTACCCATTATTGGCGGATCGGTCAGGCCGAAATGCCCTTGGCCATCGGGTCGCGTTACACCACAGCGCGTTTTTCCTTAGTTGAAGTGGAGCCGGAAACCGGCCGTCGCCAACAGATTCGCAAGCATTTTGCCCATATTTTTCATCCCATTATTGGTGACCGCCGGCATGGCGACCATCCGCACAACCTGTATTTTCGCGATGTGTTGTTTATGGACCGGATGTTATTGCATGGACAAATGCTTCATTTTCAACACCCAGTGACTGGCCTGCCTATAAAAATAAATGCAGGAATTGACGATGAATTTTACAAAGGACTGGAATTGACAGGTTTATCTGATTATTGGCCCCCAGCCATTTAAGGTAGGAAATGAATTGGTCGGTAAAAAAAGACGGTTTAGCCATTATTTAGGAGGCTAAAATTTTATGAGCCTTAATTTTGCTGCAGCAACCAACTTCCTCTATGAAACACCTTCTACTACTTGCATTTTCTTGTTGCATTTCCAACTGCCTATTTGCACAAACGACCCTCGTAAAAGGCCAGATCACGGATAAATCGAAAGAACCCGTAGTAGGTGCCAACATCCTCCTGCGCGATACCTATGACGGCGCAACTTCTGACGCCACGGGAAAATTTCAGTTTAAAACGGATGAAACAGGCCCCCAGGTTTTACAAATCACCTACCTTGGATTTGATACGGTAATCATAAAAGTTGATTTGAAAGGCGATTCAGTCGTTGTCAACCCGGTGTTGAAAGAGGGTTTTAACGAGTTAAAAATGGTCGTCATTTCCGCCGGTTCATTCGAAGCCAGCGATGAAAAGAAGGTAACGATTCTCAAACCCTTGGATATTGTAACCACTGCCTCTGCTGGAGGTGATACCTATGGGGCCTTACGCACGCTACCAGGCACCCAGGTATCATCGGGCGATCAGAACGGGTTGTTTGTACGGGGTGGGTCCGGCTCAGAGGCACCCACCATGATTGATGGCTTGCTGGTGCGCAATCCCTTTTTTGCCAGCACCCCCGATTTTGCGGCACGTGGTCGCTTCAATCCCTTTCTTTTTAAAGGTACCGTGTTTTCTACGGGCGGTTATTCGGCCCAATATGGTCAAGGCATGTCCTCCGTTTTGGTGCTCGAAACCCAGGATTTGCCCGATCGTTCCACAGGCTCAATAAGTATTTCGAGTGTGGGATTGGGATATGGCCAGCAGAAGCTCTGGAAATCAAAAGGTCTGGCGATTGGCGGGAACATCAATTACACCAATTTGGCGCCTTATTTTTTGCTGGTAAAACAGGTTCCCAATTTTACGCGTAAACCTGAATTTATTGGAAATGAACTATTTATGCGCAAAAAAACGCGTGGAAATGGCATGCTTAAATTTTACGGCTATTACAACCACGGCATCGTAGGGTTGAATACGAATACGGCGGACGGCGGTAATTTTGGCTTCAAAGTGAAAAATGACAACCTCTATACCAACCTGACCTGGTCGGGCTTGCTGCGCGATAAATGGAAGATAAATTTGGGTACTTCGTATTCCAAAGACTGGAACAAAATTGAAAGTTCGTACAATGTAGGTTTTTTAAGTGCCGACTCTTTTCGGATTTCAAACTCCTTGACCCAGATACGCGGGGTAGCAACGCGCTTTTTTGGCCGTATGACCTCGGTGCGCGTGGGCGGCGAGTACCAATATTTGACAGACGAATACAAAAGCCAGGTTTTTGGGGAAAGCAGCATCCGCGACCATTACCCTGCTGCATTTGTGGAAACGGATTTATACATCACCACGCAGTTGGTAGCGCGGCTTGGTGTACGGGCCGAACACTCCAGTTTGTTGCAAAAATCAAACGCGGCACCTCGTGTTTCCCTGGCGTATAAGTTGGGGCCCGGCGATCAAATTTCCTTCGCCTGGGGGCATTTTTACCAAAAAGGCGACAGTTTATTGCGTTGGCAGTCTCAATTTCAGCAAATTCCGGGCTTTCAACGGGCCGAGCATTTTATCCTCAATTATCAGTACATCCTGAAAGACCGAATATTCCGGGTAGAAGGTTTTTACAAAAAATATCAGGATCTGATCACAACGCGTCAGCAATTGCGCAACGACGGAACGGGTTATGCAAAAGGTGTTGAGTTCTTTTTTCGCGATAAACGCACTTTTTCGGGCGTAGATTACTGGATTTCCTATTCTTGGCTGGATACCAAACGTCGATATGAGTGGTATCCCAGTGAAGCGCAACCCACTTTTGCCGCCAACCATGTGGCCACCTTGGTTTTGAAGAAGTTTTTTCCCAAAATAAAAACGGGTGCTGGTTTGACCTACAATTATGCAACCGGGCGGCCGTATTTCAATCCGAACCGATCCGAAACCGGTTTTTTAAGCGACCGTACTCCGGCATATCACAACTTGAGTGTGAATTTTAATTATTTGGCGACCATTAAAAAGTCGTTTGTCGTTTTTGTACTGGGCGTTCAGAATGTACTCGGCCAAACACAGGTATTTGGGTACCGTTATTCGGCGGATGGAGCCAACCGTACAACCATTACCCCTGCAGCCAAACGTTTTGTTTTCATCGGGGCTTTTGCCAGTTGGGGGGTCGATCGGCGTCAGGAAGTCATTGACAATCAGTAAGTTTATCACCAATCATCTATCCACATACACCATGAAAAATACACTGTTCTTATGCGTGCTGTTGATTTCGGGATTTGCTGCCCATGCGCAAACCAACCCGAAATACATCCAAACGATGGAAAAAACGCTGCAAGGCCTCGATTCCATTATTACCGTTGAGGGCTGGCAAACCAAATCGAATGCGTTTGAGCGCATCGGACAAAAAGAAACCAAAGAATGGTTGCCGCAGTATTATGTGGCGCTGTGTCAGGTGCGCATTTTTAATTTAGAAAAAGATGCTGCCAAGCAGGAGGCCCTGTGTACTAAAGCCGATCAATTTTTGGCACGTGCCGATTCGTTGAATCCCAACAATTCGGAGATTTATGTACTCAGAAGCATGGCTGCCAGCATGCATATTCGCCTAAATCCGATGGTAAATGGCCAAAAATACGGCCCAATGGCTTCCATGTTGCTCGAAAAATCGATGCAATTGGACCCAAGTAACCCACGGGCAGAAATGCAGAAAGGGATGACGCTTTATTTTACACCAGCACAATGGGGCGGCGATCCGGTAAAAGGCAAGGAATCTTTGTTGAAAGCGAAGGCTATGTTCGCAACATTTAAGCCTGCTTCATCGATTCACCCGAATTGGGGTTTGGCGATGAACGAGGCTATATTGGGGATGGCGAAGTAGGTTGTTCCTAAAAATGCACCCACCCCTGTGCCTTCAACGGATGCATATTACCACCTTGTGTTTGCAATTTGATCCCGTCTTTTGCCTCTAAAATCTCGCCTGCGATATAAATTTCAGGCAAAAAGCGGATTTTATCGATGTCTTTCGGGTTGATGGTAAACAAGAGTTCGTAATCTTCCCCGCCGTTGAGGGCGCAGGTAATCGGGTCCAGTTTGAATTTGAGTGCCAACAACTGGGCTTCCGGATGGATCGGTACGCCTGTCTCTTCAATCAAAGCGCCGACGTTGCTTTGTTTGCAAATGTGAAAAACTTCAGAGGCTAGTCCATCTGAAATATCAATCATGGAAGTAGGCTTCAACTGGATATGGCGGAAGGTTTCGATCAAGTCTTTGCGGGCTTCCGGCTTCAGTTGCCGGCCAACCACATATTTCTGCTCTTCCAGGTCGGGTTGCAGTTGTGGGTTATCCTGCCAAAGTTGTTTTTCGCGCTCCAGCAATTGCAGGCCCAGATAAGCCGCCCCTAAATCGCCAGTGATACAAATCAAATCGCCCACTTTGGCGCCATTGCGGTAGGTAAGTAGCTCTTTTTCGCCCTGACCGATCGCAGTTACACTGATGGTGAGGCCTTTGGGAGAGGAGGTCGTATCCCCCCCAATCAAATCTACTTTATAAAAGTCACAAGCTGCGCGAATCCCTTCGTAAAGTTCTTCCAGGGCTTCTACCGAAAAGCGGTTGCTGATGGCGATTGACACGGTAATTTGCCGTGGAAAGGCATTCATGGCATAAATATCCGACAAATTCACGACCACCGCTTTGTATCCCAAATGTCGAAGGGGCGTATAGGCAAGGTCAAAATGGATGCCTTCCACCAGCAAATCAGTACTAACGACCGTCATAAACGCGCCGTTGTCGATCACAGCCGCATCATCGCCGATTCCTTTCAAACTGCTTGCTTGCACCAGCGGAAAATCGCGGGTGAGGTGATCGATCAGGCCAAATTCGCCCAGGGTATTTACATCCGTTCTTGCCATGCTTATCGGTATTTTCTTTATTTTTTAACTTCCAGGATATAAACACCTTAGGCGGCCTTCAAGTTTTAATTAAAAACCTTGAGGGTACCTTATTTGCTTTCCAATTCTTTAATTTTTTTCTCGAGTGCCCGCACTTGACGCTGTAAATCGGGCAGTTGTTTGAATACCACGTATGAGCGCACATAATCATTATAGTCGATGGCGGGTGCGCCAAACAGGGCTTTACCAGGTTCTTTTACCGATGATCCGAGCCCGCTTTGCGCTTGCGTACGGGTTCCATCGGCCAGGGTAAGGTGGCCTGCAATACCGGTTTGTCCGCCCAGCAGGCAATTGTCGCCAATTTTTGTACTACCGGCAATGCCCACTTGCGCAGCCATAACGGTGTTAAAACCTACTTCTACATTATGGGCAATATGTACGAGGTTGTCAATTTTAGCGCCGGCATGTATAATCGTGCTACCCAAGGAAGCGCGGTCAATGCAGGTATTAGCACCCACTTCTACCTCGTTTTCGAGCACCACGTTACCCACTTGGGGCACTTTTTTCCAGGTTTTGTCTTCTTGAGGAGCAAAACCAAATCCATCCGAGCCAATCACCGCGTTGGCATGCAGGGTACAGGAATCGCCGATGTGGCAATCGTAATGAATTTTTGCGCCGGGGTAAAGGCGGCAATTATCGCCGATACGCGCATTCCGTCCAATAAACACCTGCGGATAGATTACGCAGTTTTTGCCTACCACCGCGCCTTCTTCCACTACAGAAAACGCACCGATACTGGTTCCAATGCCTAATTTGACTGTAGCGTGTACAAAGGCGTGCTCCGAAATGACGGGGCTGTTAACCTGATTGGCCGGATCAAATTGTTGTAAAAGCATGGCCAAGCAGCTGCGCACATCGTCGACTTTAATCAGGGTCGCGGTGATGGGTTGCACGGGCTGAAAAGCCTTGCTCACCAACAAGATGGACGCTTTGGTGGTGTACGCGTAAGATTCGTAGCGCGGATTGTCGAGAAACGCAAAATCACCTTCCACGGCTTCTTCAATGCGGGCCGGGCGTTGGGCGGTGGCGTTCGGGTCGCCTTCAAGTGTGCCCTCAAGCATGTGGGCAAGTTGGGCGGCAGTTATCTTCATGCCGAAAAGGAGTAAACAGATGAGCTATAAAAATGGGAATCAGTTCGGGTTTTGGGCAAAATTTCGGCAAAGTTAAACAAAAGAACAATGTCTGTGGGCAGATCTTTTGGCCCTGCTGCAGGTTAAATATCGAGTCGTACTAGTACCGGACAATGGTCGGAATGCACCACATCCATCAGTTGCCGAGCCTCGGTAATTTTGTCTTTTAACGGATCTGCAACAGACTGATAGTCAATGCGCCAGCCTTTGTTGTTTCCCCGCGCGCCTGCACGAAAGCTCCACCAGCTGTATTCTACCAAGGCGGGATGTTTGAAACGAAATGCATCGGTAAATCCGCTTTCAAACCATTTGGTCATCCAGGCGCGTTCTTCAGGCAAAAAGCCCGATGTTTTTTTATTGCCTTTCGGGTCGTGAATGTCTATTTCGGTATGGGCAATGTTATAATCGCCTACAATGATCAGGTTGGGAATCGTTTGTTTCAGTTCAGAAATCCACTTGAAAAAGTCATCCAGGAATTCCATTTTAAAACCTTGGCGTTCGTCGCCGGTAGTTCCGGATGGGAAATAGCAGTTCAGGACCGAAAAATGTTCGAAATCGGCGCGAATAAAGCGGCCTTCACGGTCGTAGCGTTCCATCCCAGAGCCCACGACCACTTGTTTTGGGGGTATTTTAGAAAAAATAGCTACCCCGCTGTATCCTTTTTTTTCGGCGGAAGCCCAATAGTGTTGATAGCCAAGGGTTTCGAGATCGGTGGTGATCACATCTTCTAGGCGTGCCTTGGTTTCCTGGAGGCAAATGATGTCATAAGCTTCCACAGAAACCCAATCGGTAAAGCCTTTGGTGATTGCCGAACGGATACCGTTGACATTATAGGAAACGATGGAAGTCATACAGCGGATGATTTAAGTAAAAAAGTATTATTCCACCAAGGTTCCAACCTGTTCGCCCAGTACAATGCGGCGCAGGTTTTCTGGTTCGTTGATGTCGAACACAATAATCGGCATATTATTTTCCTGGCAGAGTGTAAAGGCCGTCATGTCCATCACTTCCAGTCCGAGGCTGATCACTTTTGCGAAGGTAAGTTTGTCAAATTTGATCGCCATAGGGTCTTTTTCCGGGTCGGCGGTATAGATACCATCTACGCGGGTTGCTTTGAGGATCACATCTGCTTTGATTTCGCTGGCGCGCAAGGCAGCAGCGCTATCGGTGGTGAAGAACGGGTTGCCTGTTCCGGCGGCGCAAATCACCACGCGTCCTTTTTCGAGGTGGCGGATGGCGCGGCGGCGGATGTACGGTTCGGCCACGCTTTCCATTTTCAGCGCGGTCATGAGGCGGGTGAGTACGCCCGTGCTTTCCAGTGCGCTTTGGAGTGCCAGGCCATTGATTACAGTCGCAAGCATGCCCATATAATCGCCTGTAACCCCTTCAATACCAGCGCCTTCTGATTGAATGCCCCGGAAAATGTTGCCACCGCCAATCACCACAGCAATTTCGGCGCCCATATCATGGAGTTCTTTAATTTGGTTGGCATAGTGCTGAAGCATATCGGCAGCGATGCCATATTTTTGTTTGCCCATTAGACTCTCACCGGAGAGTTTCAGCAAAATACGTTTGTATTTAAGTTGACTCATGATTTTGGATTGTGCGTTTGACCGAAAAAAAGCATGTTAGGTCCGAAGAAGGAGCATTTTAGCGCGAAGATCGTAAAAATGTCGTTTCGGTTGGATGTAAGTTGGCAAACTTTAGGCCAGATGTGCATAAATTAGATGGAAGCCTTTAAAAAAGGGGCTATGCTTTCATTTTGGCCATAAAAAAGGCTGTCTCGAGAGGAACCTTTCGAGACAGCCATGGTCAAATCACACTGGGTAAAAGTGGTTGAATTACAGCGAAACGTGTTTGAACGCTGTAACCGTCAATTCTTTATCCAGGCTTTGGAGGTATTGTAATACCGTTTGGTCGTTGTTTTTAACAAATTTTTGGCTCAGGAGGGTGCTGTCCTGGAAGAATTTGTTCAAACGGCCCAAAGCGATTTTTTCAAGCATTTCTTCTGCTTTGCCTTCGTTGCGCGCCAATTCTTTACCGATTTCGATTTCTTTTTCGATAATTGATTGATCCACATCGTCTTTGCTCACAGAAACCGGGTTCATCGCAGCAATTTGCATGGCTACGTCGCGGCCGGCTTGTTCGAAGTTTTCGCTCTTTTTATTGAGGGCAACCAATACAGAACGTTTGTTGTTCGAGTGGTTATAGATCAGAATTTGTGCGCCAGTAACCGGTTCAAAACGGCTCAAATCGATTTTTTCGCCGATAATACCCGTTTGTTCGCCTACTTTTTCACGAATGGTAATTGCGCCTTCGTAAGGCAGTTCGAGCAATGCTTCGAGTGATTCCGGGAAAGTTTCGAGTGCGATTCCAGCAATTTTGTTTGCCATGTTGATGAAATTTTCATTTCGGGCAACAAAATCCGTTTCGCAGTTGAGCGCGATGATGATACCTTGCGTTTGGTCAGGCGATGTAAGTGCTACCACAACGCCTTCTTTTGCTTCGCGGTCTTCGCGTTTTGCTGCTTTGGCAATGCCTTTTTTACGCAGGTAATCTTGTGCTGCTTCATAGTCGCCATTCGATTCTTGAAGGGCTTTTTTGCAGTCCATCATACCAGCTCCGGTAATTTCACGGAGTTTCTGAATATCGGCGGCAGAAATTTTAACTTCCATTATGCGGAAAAATGAATGTTGAAATAATAGGATTGATAGTCGCTTACGCGCAGTAAAGTCCACAAGGTACTAGTGTGCTTATTTACAAGAAGAATAAGCCACTTTAACTTTGAGTTAAACCTGCGAGGTTTATTACGCTTCGACAGCCGGTGTAGTTGTAGCAACGCCGTCTTTTTCATCGCCTTTCATCGCTTTACGTTCTTCCAGGCCTTCGCGGATTGCGGCAGCGAGGTAGTTCGTGATGAAGTAGATTGATTTTGACGCATCGTCGTTACTTGGAACTGGGTAGTCGACCAAGGTTGGGTCCGAATTCGTATCCACCATACCGAATGTTTTGACATTCAGTTTTTTAGATTCTGCCAATGCAAGGTGTTCGTGGTGGATATCCACGATAAACACAGCAGAAGGGAGGCGGTTAAGTTGTTCGATACCACCGAAGTGCTTCGACATTTTCGCGTGTTCGCGGCTCAATGTGAGGCGTTCTTTCTTGGTGATGCTGGTAAGCGTGGTGTCATTCAACATCCGCTCGATGTTTTGCATTTTCTTCACGGACTTGCGAATGGTCATGAAGTTGGTCATCATACCACCCAACCAGCGTTCTGTTACATACGGCATACCTACACTTTCGGCTGCTTTTTGTACGATTTCGCGTGCTTGTTTTTTTGTGGCGACAAAAAGGATTTTTTTACCACTTTTTGCCAAGGCCTTCATCGCGATTGCGGAGCGTTCGAGACACTCAGCGGTGCGATTAAGGTCGATGATGTGGATACCTTTATGCTCCATAAAGATATAAGGAGTCATCTTAGGATTCCACTTTTTGCGCAGGTGACCGAAGTGGCAACCGGCGTCGAGGAGTTCTTTATAAGTAGGCTTTTGCATTGTCAAAAGCAAGTTTTAGAATTTGAAAGTTTAGAAACAACAAAAAGCGTTGGATCGTTGGTTGCAACAAAAAAGCAGGACCCAGCCAGTTTTCCGATTAGCGTTTGGAGAACTGGAAGCGTTTGCGCGCTTTTGGCTGACCGTATTTTTTGCGTTCTACCGCGCGGCTGTCGCGGGTGAGGAACTTGCGGACTTTCAGCGGTTTGCGGAACTCCTCGTTGAGTTTTACCAGGGCACGGCTGACACCCATCCGGATGGCTTCGGATTGGCCTTTATAGCCACCGCCGCGTACATTGATTTTGAGGTCGTAGATATTTTCAGCACCAACTACGGTGAATGGATCTACAACATTGTGTTGAACGTGTGTTTGTGGGAAGTATTCGCGGTAATCTTTTCCGTTTACCGTGATTTTTCCTTCTCCCTTCATCAAATACACGCGGGCAACAGCAGTTTTGCGGCGCCCTACGGCATTAATCATTTCCATATATGAACGATGAATGAATGTGCGAATGAATAGAATTTAGTGCGGTCCAGGCCGACAGGTAGTTTAGTACGTGTCTTTTGGTTTCGGTGTTTTGAGAATCAGCACTTCTGGTTTTTGTGCCGCGTGTGGATGATCAGCGCCTTCGTAAACGAAGAGTTTTTTCACCATCGCTTTTCCCAATTTTGTTTTTGGCAACATGCCTTTCACACCGCGCTCAATGATGCGGATTGGGAATTTGGTCAACATTTCAGAAGCAAGGGTCACTTTCAAACCACCTGGGTGCAGGGAGTAGTTCAAGTATTCCTTTTGGTTCCATTTATCGCCCGTAAAGCGTACTTTATCGGCATTGATCACGATGATATAATCACCGGTATCAGCATGCGGTGTGTAGGAGGGCTTGTTTTTGCCACGCAGGATGCTCGCGATTTGGGCACACATGCGGCCCGTAACCTGGTTGGTAGCATCAATAACGTACCACTTGCGCTCCGCTTTTTCGGCACTGACGGAATCCGTCCTGTAGCTCAGCGTATTCATTCTATAGAAAATGGTTGATGTGTAGAAAAAAAATAATCCTTTGTTCAAAAGGCCCGCAAAGGTATGTTGACTATTTTAATTGTACAAGTAATTTGAAAAGTTTTTTGAAGGCTTTTTTGCGTAATGTATTGAAAATGAGTTGATTTATGGACGGGGTGTAAAATGTTGATTTTATAGCAATGTATTAATGTGTCTGATAATCAATGTGTTATACGCATTGGTGTCAAAATGCCTTTGAATCGGACGGAAAGGTATAATATGGAAACGATTTGCAAGGAACACCTATATATATGGTCTGTTGAAAAATAAGGCTTATACTTGTGCGTAAAATGCGCAAGCCATGAATGCTGCCTTTCGGGAGGCGCTTCGTATATTTAGAATCTGCATGTTTCTGACAAACCGTTTTTTTGGGATATTTGGCGTGGTCATTGCGCTTTTTGCGCTGGCATTTCCGTTGGCCTGGTTGTTTCCAGTGGCACAGGCGGCTATCGTTGGCGCACTGGCACTTGCGCTTACTGATTTTTTGTTCTTGTTTTGGCGTCGGCCAGTATTGCAGGCAAAACGGATCTTAAATCCCATTTTTTCCTTGAGTGACCCCAATCCGGTAGAAATTTACCTGGAGAATAAAACCGGCATGCACCTGCACCTGAAGGTAACGGATGAACTACCGGAACAGTTTCAGCGTCGCGATTTTGAAATAGGACTTCATTTAAGCCCTGGGGCTGCTTATACGATTCGGCATGAATTATTGCCCTTATCGCGTGGTGTTTATACTTTTGGCGCCATAAATCTCTTTGTTTCTACGAAATTAGGCTTGATTGAACGCCGGTTGATCGTTGCGCAGTCGCAAGAAGTGGCTGTATATCCGTCCATTATTCAGATGAAACGCTTCGAATTGCGGGCGATGCGACAAATTGCCCACGAAACAGGCATCAAGAAAATGCGTCGAATCGGGCATAGTTATGAGTTTGATCAAATAAAAAATTACGTTTCGGGTGACGATTACCGCAGCATCAACTGGAAGGCATCGGGCCGTCGCAATGCTTTGATGGTCAATCAGTACGAAGATGAACGCAGTCAACAAGTGTATTGTTTGATCGATAAAAGCCGGGTGATGCGCATGCCGTTTGACGGCTTGAGTTTGATGGATTATGCGATCAATACCAGCCTGGCAATCAGCAATATCATTTTACGGAAACAGGACAAGGCTGGCTTATTTACCTTTTCTGACGTCATTGGCGCTACGTTGAAAGCAGAGCGTGATTCGGGGCAATTGCATCGAATTTTGGAAGCGTTGTACCGGGAGCAGGAGCGTCCGGGGGAAGCCAATTACGAATTGCTGTATGAAGCAGTGCGGCGTTTGATCGGGATGCGGTCCCTGTTGTTGTTGTTTACCAATTTTGAAAGTAGTTATGCCTTAGACCGTGCATTGCCAACCCTGCGGCGTTTGAATTCCTTTCATTTATTGGTCGTAGTGTTTTTTGAAAATACCGACATCAAGGCACTTGCCCAAGCGGAGGTACAGCAGACGGAAGATGTGTATCGTCAAACGGTAGCACGACAATTTTTACAGGAAAAAAAGGAAATGGTTCAAAAACTCAAGCAGTTTGGCATTCAGGCAATGCTGACTAAGCCGCAAGATTTGACCTTAAATACCATCAACAAGTACCTGGAATTAAAATCACGCGGACTCA
Source organism: uncultured Bacteroidota bacterium (assembly GCA_903905445.1). GTDB lineage: Bacteria > Bacteroidota > Bacteroidia > Chitinophagales > Saprospiraceae > M3007. The sequence continues at coordinate 2,370 of CAIVGO010000192.1, read as the reverse complement.
TTTGAGAACTTGATGCCGTGTTGAATATAACTTTTTAAAATGTCTAACCGCAGCGGAATACTGATTGTGATCCTCGCCATTGCATTGCTGGTGGGTATTTTCACGTATTACCAGGATCGAAACCGACGATTTGATTGGGATGAATCGTCGTGGCTGAAGCGGGCATATGGCGAAACCAGCGACCAGCCTTATGGGACGCTGGCGCTGTACCGATTGTTGGAAAATACACATACAGGCAAGACGTTTACAAAAATACAGCGCAGTTTATTGCGCGAATTGCCCCTTGATTCGAGTGGTCAATCGAGTTATGTTTTTATTGGTGCTGCGATGTTTCTCGATTCTTTGGCAAACCAGCAGCTATTGCGTTTTGTTGCACAAGGCAATACGGCACTGATTGCAAGTAAAAAGATGCCACCATCCTTGTTGCAAACCCTGTATGGGACTGGCTGCGATGGTACGATGCCCGCTGATTTTGAAAAAAAAGAGGCATTGGTTGCAAATTTCCAGATAAAAAATTCGGAGGCGTTGGACACATTTCAATTAAGTTATGTGGTTCAAAATCAGGCGCAACCCTACGACTGGCTTTATTTTGATGCGCCCTTTTTATGTGCTGTGCCCGACCTGGAAATTGGAGGCTACCTGAATGATTCGTTGGTCAATTTTATCCGTTTCAAGCATGGAAAGGGCCGTTTCTTGTTGATGAGCACGCCTATTGTATTTACGAATTACAGCCTGTTACGGCCGGGCAGCATGTCCTACATATCAGAAATCCTTGCTGGGTTGCAGCCGGGAAATATGTTTTGGGATGCTGCCAGTCAGGCTCCGGCACAGGATCAAATGGAGGCCGCCAATCCTTTGACCTATATTTTAAGACAGCCTGCATTGGCCTGGGCCTGGTATTTGCTGGTGATTTTGAGTGTTTTATGGGTGTTTTTTCGAGGTAAAAGGCGGCAACGCATCATTCCAATTTTGACCCAAAATGAAAACTCGTCTTACGAATTTATCCGTACTATTGCGCACTTGCATTTTAAAAAGCGCAATTACCGCGGTCAATGCGGCATTCATATGCGGTTGTTTTTGGCGCAGGTACGGGAACGGTATGGCTTTTCAGTGATGTTTGATCCGGCGTTTCAATTGCCCAAAACCGATGAAGCATTCTTTACACGCCTTGCTTTGGTTTCGGAAGTGCCAGCAGCCGATATTCGGGCTATTTTTATTCAATATTCCAATACACAGCAATACGAACCCAACGAAATGATGATGTTATCCCTGCATGCCGCCATGGAAAAATTTTGGAAGGCTGCACGATAAATCACCAGATTACAAACCGACCATCCAGCAATAAAAAATAGATCAAATGCAATTTTCAGAAGAAGCATTTCCACCAAATCCGGAACAAGTTCCCATCGAGACCAAGGCCAGCATAGATGTCAGCCCGGTGATGGAAAGATCAGAACGGGTAAAATCTCAAATTAGTCAGGTGATTGTAGGGCAGGAAGCCATGCTCGACCAGTTGTTGATCGCCTTGTTTACGGGCGGGCATGTGTTGCTGGAAGGCGTGCCGGGCATTGCTAAAACCTTGACGGCGAAGTTATTAGCCCGTACGATTCAGGCCGATTTTAGCCGCATTCAATTCACCCCTGATATGATGCCCGCCGACGTGGTGGGTACGACGGTGTTTAATATGAAAAACGCCGAGTTTTCCTTCAAGCCTGGGCCCATTTTTTCCAACATTATCCTGATTGACGAAATTAACCGTGCACCGGCCAAAACCCAGTCGGCTTTGTTTGAGGTGATGGAAGAGCGGCAGGTTACGGTGGATGGTATTACGCATCAGCTCGCCCAGCCTTTTTTTGTGGTTGCCACCCAAAATCCGATTGAACAGGAAGGAACCTATAAGTTGCCAGAAGCGCAACTGGATCGTTTTCTGTTTAAAGTTATCTTGGAATATCCTACGTTGGAGGAAGAGCAAGTCATTTTACGTCGTTTCCAAAATGATTTTCAAGGCGTGTTGCGCGATACCGTACAAGCGATTTTACACCCAGCAGACATTGCTGATTGTCAGCGTATTATCGAGCAAGTATATATCCGTGAAGAATTGCTCGATTATATAGCAGCCATTGTACACAGCACCCGTTCGAATGGCGATTTGTTTCTGGGCGCTAGTCCGCGGGCATCTTTAGCGATGATGAAAACGGCCAAAGCGGTGGCTGCCATGGATGGACGGAACTTTGTAACGCCCGATGATATCCGATATGTATCCTTTCCTGTACTCAACCACCGGGTGATTCTTACGCCGGAGCGTGAAATGGAGGGTTATACTACGCGTGAGGTGATTACGGATTTAGTTAAGAAAGTGGAGGTGCCGCG
>CAIVGO010000191.1 GCA_903905445.1 uncultured Bacteroidota bacterium | reverse complement strand
GGCGCCACTACCCCACCCGATCAGGAAGGCCAACAACCAAAAGCAAGATTTCCAGTGCCATTTCGACCCTGGAAACCCTGCATTCAATCTATGTAAAATGTCGTTTTTCAAAAATTGCTCTTTTGCACGCTTGCTTTCCTATATCCAACGCTAAGTAGTTATGAAAACGGCTGGATTCTAATCCATTGAAAATCAATTTTTATCCATCCATCCTTTAAATCCACTTTAATCTTGGTATAAACGTAGTAATCAGGCCAAACGTGGCGAACTTGCTTCAAAAAGGCCGTACACCTATTCTTTCACCTCCACCAATGCCGGATTCATGCCCATGGTAGAGAAACCACCATCGTGGAACAAATTCTGCATGGTCACATAACGCGTCAAATCACTGAACATCGCGACACAATAGTTGGCGCAATCTTCGGCAGGTGCATTGCCCAGCGGCGACATTTTATCGGCATAATCATAAAACTCCTGGAAGCCTTTGATGCCTTTGCCGGCGGTGGTCATGGTGGGTGATTGCGAAATGGTATTGACACGCACCCGCTTTGCTGTTCCAAGGTGGTAGCCGAAACTGCGTGCAAATGATTCAAGCAATGCCTTCGATTCTGCCATTTCAGAATAATCCGGGAATACGCGTTGTGCGGCAATGTAGGTAAGCGCCATAATGCTACCCCAATCGTTGATCGCATCCAATTTCCACAAGCTTTGCATCAATTTGTGAAAAGAAATCGCACTTACATCAAAGGTTTTTTGCATCCATTCGTAGTTCAAATCAGTGTATGATTTGCCTTTACGAACATTCACCGACATCCCGATGCTGTGCAGCACGAAATCAACTTTACCGCCGAAATGCTCCATGCTTTTTGTAATCAAATTTTCCAAGTCTTCCACAGAAGTCGCGTCTGCCGGAAAAACGGGTGCATTACAAGCCTCAGCAAGTTTGTTGATTTCGCCCATCCGCATCGCAACCGGAGCATTGGTGAGCACAATTTGTGCGCCTTCCTGCACACAACGTTCCGCTACTTTCCAGGCGATACTCTGATTGTCCAGTGCGCCGAAAATGATGCCTTTTTTACCGGCAAGAAAATTACTCATAAGAAATCAGTTAAAGTATGAAGCGGCAAAGATAAAAAAGCCCGGCGCAACTGCTAAAGTTCTTGGAGCCTAATGCAATATAAATAGACACTTACCCTTTACGCAGGCGCTCTATTACGCGCCACACCCCTGTACTGGCAGGTTCGGCGATCACATGCAGGTTCGACATTTCCCCCAGGGCATAATTCACTTGCGGGTTGGGATCAACGTAATAATAAGGTATGTCTGGCGGAGCATAAGACATCAAACTCGCAGCCGGATACACCTGCAACGAAGTGCCAATGATCAGAAAAATATCGGCATCATACGCGATTTCTGAAGCGGGCTCCAACATGGGTACCGCCTCCCCAAACCACACGATATGGGGCCGCAATTGACCACCACGCTCACACAGATCTCCAATTTCCAGATCATGGTCCCAATCATACACCAATTTGGGGTAGGTTTCCGACCGTACTTTACGCAACTCGCCATGCAAGTGCAACACATTGGAACTGCCCGCACGCTCGTGCAGGTCGTCTACATTTTGGGTGATAATTTGTACCTCAAAATGCGCTTCAAGTTCGACCAAGCCCAAGTGGCCCGCATTGGGCGTCACTTCCAACAATTGGCGGCGCCGTTGATTGTAAAACGCCAACACCAGCGCCGGGTCTTTTTGCCACCCATCCGGGGTAGCAACATCTTCAATTCGATGATTTTCCCAAAGCCCATCTGCGTCCCGAAAGGTTTTGATGCCACTTTCAGCACTGATGCCAGCCCCTGTTAACACAACTATTTTTTTCATCCTATAGTCAAAGCAAAGTGGTTACGAAAACAGATGGCTTCTAATCCATTGAAAATCATTTTTTTATCCATCAATTCTTCAAATCCTTTTAAATCTGGGTTTAACCTATGCGGTGATCTCTTTTCGATGCAATTTGCTGTTGTTATATCCATATCCGAAATAAATAACCAAACCAATCAGCAACCAAATGAAAAAGCCAAACCAACTCTTTGCCGGAATTTGCGCCATCATGTAAAAACAAGAAACAAGTCCTAACACCGGAATAATGGACAAACTATACCGGAAGCAGTAATAACACAATAATAAGGTGGTGATTACAAACAACCACATGGGTATTTTATGTTGAAACAAATGCCAACCAGATTCATATTTTTCGGTATCCGGCACGGGCATTGCTTCCACCGCCGATGCATAGCCTGGGGCATCCAAGGCACTTAAATACGCGGTCAAATCCAGTTTTGCTGCAGCCAATCCTGCACTATCCCGCTGATTTACCTGTATTTTTATTTGATCGATCTCGCTTTCACTCAATTGAACCATTAAAGTTTCCGGATCGTTCATCTGACGGGTGTTCAATAACCAGGCTTTGGTATCAACGGGATATTGTTGAAAAAGTAAAAAACCAGCGCCCACTACCAGGATCGGGAAAATCCATTTGGAATTCAAATAAGGTATGCGAAATTTCCCACGCGGCACATCTGGCGTGATTTGTAATTTTAAAACGCCGGCACACACCAATACAAAGGCAAACAAGGTACCCATGCTGCACAAATCCAAAACTGTATCGCTCGGAATAAACAACATAGGAACGATCACAAACAACCCGGTAATGATGGTAGAAAAGTCGGGCGTTTTATAACGCGGGTGAATGTGGGAAAATCGTTTCGGCAACAAACCATCCCGGCTCATGGTCATCCAAATACGCGGTTGGCCCAACTGGAATACTAAAAATACCCCTGCCATGGCAAATACCGCACTCACTGCGATTACCCCGGAAAACCATTTCAAGTTTACTTTTTGAAAAACATAGGCCAACGGATCATTTACCTTTAAATCCTTATATGGCACCATGCCCGTTAATACCAATGAAATACAAATATATAATATTGTGCATATTATAATTGCATTGATCATTGCACGGGGCAAATCCTTTTGCGGATTTTTGCATTCTTCGGCGGTCGTAGAAAGTGCATCGAACCCAATGTAAGCAAAAAACACGGAGGACACCCCCGACATGACGCCGCCAAAGCCATTGGGAATAAATGGATGCCAATTGGCGGTATCTACATAAAATGCGCCCACTATAATCACCAGCAACACCACAATCATTTTTAGAACCACCATGGCATTGCCCGCCGTTTTGGATTCTTTTATCCCAATATAAACCAAAGCGGTGATCATTATTGACATGACGATTGCTGGAATATCCAAAATGGTCCGAAATCCAGCCAGTTGGGGGGCCATTTGCCAGGCCTGGTATGCTTCCACTTGCGACTGACTTAACTCGGACATTGGTGCACCCGCTTTCAATAAACCGCTGGCTACTTCATATCCTTGTTTCGCTGATACATAATCAATGGTTGCCCAGGAAGGTATATGCCAACCCGCGCTGTCACATAAACTGGTAAAATACCCCGACCAGGAAACCGCTACCGTGATATTTCCAACTGCATATTCCATGATGAGCGCCCAACCGATGATCCAGGCAATCAATTCACCAAAGGCCACATAAGAATAGGTGTAGGCACTGCCCGAAACAGGCAACATGGAAGCAAATTCGGCATAAGCAAAGGCTGCAAACCCGCAGGCAACCGCCGTAAAAATAAAGAGAAAAATAACCGCCGGTCCACCATTGTAACTGGCCGAACCAATGGTGCTAAAAATCCCGGCACCAATAATCGCTGCAATTCCCAAGGCAGTCAAATCAAAAACGCCCAGGTTTTTCTCCAGTCCGCCCCCATGTGCCGATTCTGTTTCAGCGGTGGAAATGGCATCAGGAATCGATTTTTTGCGTAAAATGTTGGTCAGAAAAGCCATAAAGTCTGTTAATTAGGTGTATTCGATGGGCACAATTGCGCATGTTTCGGTTCCCTACACCGTTGCAGGGAACATTCGAAGGCCGAAAAATCCAAACTTTTAACTGGATACCTTAATTTTCAGGCAAAAATTTCTTGAAATATCTGTTTACCCCTTTATTGCTTTGATGGAATACACCATCGGCAAAATGTTTTCCAGCCCCTGAATCCGGTAATTTCCATCGGTTCCCTGCACCATTTTGCTAAAACAGTTATACGGAGAATAAGGATATTCATTCAAAAATTCGATCCGCAAACCTTGCCCGATCAAACTATTGATGACCTCCGACAAACTATGATTCCAGCCATATTCTTTGTACGCCAAATCGGCATAACGGTCTGCATACGATCCCGACTGTTCGGTTTCTATGACACCCGCATTGTGATACGGATATTTTAGAAAGGTCATGTCATCGTCCATCATCCATATAACCGGATGAAAATCAGCAATATAGAACACCCCGCCAGGTTTCAAAAAATGCGCAACCACTTTTGCCCAGCGCTCCAGATCGGGCAGCCAGCCAATGGTACCATAGGAGGTAAATACAATGTCAAACTGATCCTCCAAATGTTCGGGCAGCGCATACAAATCACAACAAACAAATTGCGCCGGAATTTGTAGTTCATCGGCCAAACCTCGGGCAATATCAATGGCTTCTTCAGAAAAATCATTGCCCGTTACGGTCGCGCCCAATTGCGCCCACGAAAGGGTGTCCTGCCCAAAATGACATTGCAAATGCAACAGCTTTTTCCCCACGACCGAGCCCAACTCCCGCAGTTCAATTTCATTCAAACTGTTTTTTCCTGCTTTCCAGCCTGCCACATCATAAAACTCGGCAAGCAGGTGCACCTTGGCCTTCAAGTTCCAGCCCGCTTTGTTGGCATCTATAAATGCCTGATTTGTTTCCATCTATATTGTTGGTTTTAACGGCCTTTGGCCAAATACCCCGCCTTTGCTTGCCAAAATGGGTCTGTATTAAGCAATCGTTGCTTTATAACCGCCTCATAACCTGTTAAGTTGTCATACGACTCCGCCTTGGTTTGCACGGCCGACCCAAAATTGTACAACTTTAACTGAAAAAACAAGTCGGAAAGTTCCTTTGGCAAATCAGGCAAGCGATAGCCTACATTTCCCGGCTGCGGCTGAATCTGGGCTTCCCAACTAATCGAAGGAACGCCTGCAATCGTGCGCGTAACGGATAACAAGTCAAAATTGCCCGTGCACTGTACCGCCGAATAGCGGTTGTTTGACAATGGAGAAGGAACGGCATCGAAGGTTGGAATTTCCAAGGCCGCAGGTAGCACGGTGTACAACCGATCGGTTTCATATCGATAACCTTCTGGCTGTGCAGCGTTGCCGCTAAATTGCACCCGAAAACTGCTATAAGGCAAGGGTTCCGGATTGAAAATATCGTTCACAATCGGCTCATATACACTGAGTTGGTTGTACACTGCTACGGCGCCACCGGGTGCCCGATTCAGGTCGCCCAAAGGAAAAACTTTCTTTTCCGTCAAATTTTCTATGCCTTCTACGGTATATTTCCAGGGTGCCACAAAAGGCAATTGAATCACCTTGGCCTGGGCAAAAATGGTAGGCAACAAGGTTGCATCAATGGAAGCCGTTACATCGTTTTGATTGATGTTGTCAAAGCGCATATAACGCCATTTTTCCTCCCCATTTATTTTGATTCGGCCCCAAAATCGGCCGGTATGGGTAATTCGATATTGTCCGTTAAACCCATTTGCTGCCTGTGGACGTGCGAAGGTGAGTCCGTCAGAAATGATAATTGAGTCGAAGGAAGTAATATTTGTAAACTGAACCCGGAAATCGGTCGTAATTTTAAAATTATTGGGCTGCAAATAAATATGCTCGTCGCTTGCAAGTTGCGTGTAGGTAGTAAGCGCAACCGTTGTATCGCGCACACCCGAACCCGAAGCATCGAGGGTTACAATTTTAGCCACGGTGCAATCATAACGCGCGCCTTGTTTTACATCAGGCAGCACCAATTGGAGGGTGTCTTCGCCTGGAACCCAACGAAATGCCAACATTTTACCTTCCGCATCGGAAATAAACACGGCATATTTGGCTTGCAATTCGTTAAAATTATTGTGCACATGCACCACAAACGGGGTTGGAACCGTAGGAACGAGGACAGGATCCTCCTTTTTACATTGGCTAAAAATCACCAAAGCAAGGATTGAATAAGAAAGTGTTCGAAGCAACATATTGTAAATCGGTGTGGATGAATAAAAATGGTTTTACATACAAAGGTAATGGCTTTGAAAAAAAAACTGGGCTTGTTTGCGCACTTGTCGGATATTAGCCCCAAAATATTTTCATAACCATCCAAACTGCTTATTGGCAACGCAAAGTGGTTATAAAAACAGCTTGCATCTAATTCCTTAGAAAATCATTTTTTATCCATCCATCCTTCAAATCCATTTAAATCCGGGTATAACATGGAATCAATTGCAGTCTTTTGCGGTGCGAACAAAGGCATTGAACCCTACTTTGCCGAACAAGCCACTTTGCTGGGAAAAACCCTGGCCGAACGCAATATTCATGTCGTTTTTGGCGGAGGTAGCGTTGGCCTGATGGGCATACTTGCCGATGCTGTTTTAGCCAACAACGGCCCCATTACAGGCGTAATCACCGAGCAACTTAACCAACTGGAACTGGGACATGCCGGGGTTAAAAACATGATTCTGGTAGAATCGATGGCCGAACGACGCACTTTGCTTATCAAAGGCACAGATGGCGTCATTACGCTTCCTGGCGGGTATGGTTCGATGGACGAATTGTTCGAATCGCTTACACTCGCTCAGCTCCATCAGTACCACAAACCAGTTGGCCTGCTCAACGTAAACGGGTATTACGACCCATTGATCGCGATGCTGGACAATATGGTAAAACACGGTTTTTTGAAAAAAGAAAACCGCAATCTGTGTGTCGTTGCTCAAACAATTCCTGATCTGCTCGACCAAATGAGCACTTATGAGTACCGCGCAATTGAAAAATGGCACTAAGAGGGTTAAACTTATTTTAAAACCGGGCTTATACACACCCCATGCTTTTGTTTTTAGGTTTAAAGAGCAGTACTTTTGTTAATGATCAATTTCAGAACCGAACCGTGTGATATGCGCAATTTCCTTCTATTTGCTTTAATCGTTTGCTGCACTGGCCCTGGCATCGCCCAAAATGGCGGCCGTGCCAACACGTCTGTTGCACCCCGGGCAAAATCCAGCGCTAATCTTACGCCGGCATCACAATCCCGTAGCACTACCACAGTCAATACACAACCTGCAAATCCCGGAACGGTGCGCAAAACAACAGCGCCCAGTCCACGCCCAACCGAAAACAACGGCATTCAGGCACAAACTACCCCCAGTACCTATGCACCACGCACAATAAATGGTCGGCCCGCGGCCACAAATACGGGCAACAAAACGACCAAAGTTGCGAATAATGCAGGTAAAAATGCACCTACCCTCGCCAAAAAAGCCGTCGGCAAGGTAAACTGGATGAGCATTGAAGAAGCCGTAGAAAAAAACAAAACCGAAAAAAGAAAAATATTCATCGATGTGTACACCAACTGGTGTGGCTGGTGTAAACACATGGACTCTACCACTTTTATCAATCCATCGGTGGCGACCTACCTCAATGAACATTTTTATCCGGTAAAGTTTAATGCGGAACAAACGAACGATATTCTTTTTAAGAACAAAACCTACCATTTCAAAAAGGATGGCGGCCGCGGATGCCATGAACTCGCCGCTGAATGGCTCAATAACCGTTTGAGCTTTCCAACAGTGGTGTTTTTGGATGAAAGTATGAATACCATCCAGCCTTTGGGCGGCTATTTAGATGCCACCAAACTAGAGGCCATTCTCAATTATTTTGGCACCGACAGCCACCGAACGACTCCTTGGGAAACCTACGAAAAGAAATTTACCAGCGCCAAATCGGGCGGTAAATAGGGATACGGCATTTTTCCCGTTACTTTGCAGCATGGCAGGCAACACTTTTGGCACTATTTTCCGCGTCACTACTTTTGGAGAATCTCATGGCTCCGCAATCGGTTGTATTATTGACGGTTGCCCCCCCGGTATCCCCGTATCGCTCGATTTTATTCAACACGAACTCGACCGACGAAGACCTGGACAGAGTGCAATTGTTACGCAACGTAAGGAAAGTGATACGGTACAAATACTCAGCGGTGTTTTTCAAGACAAAACCACCGGCACGCCCATTGCCATGCTGATTCCGAATGAAGATCAACGTTCTAAGGATTACGATCATATCGCAGCGGCGTATCGGCCGAGTCATGCGGATTATACCTGGCAGGCAAAATACGGTTTTCGCGATTATCGCGGGGGCGGACGCTCCAGCGCGCGCGAAACGGCCGCCCGGGTGGCTGCAGGCGCCATTGCCAAACTGATCCTCCAACAACAGGGTATTTCCATCCAGGCTTATGTGAGTCAGGTGGGCGCGCTTGCCCTACCCCTACCCTATCAAGCGCTGGATCTTAGCCAAACGGAATCCACTGAAGTGCGCTGTCCCGACCTTTCCATGGCTGCCCAAATGATTGATTTGATCAAAAAAATCAAAAAAGCGGGCGATACGATTGGGGGCGTGGTATCCTGTGTGGTTACCGGCTGTCCACCTGGCCTGGGCGAACCAGTTTTTGACAAATTACACGCCGATTTGGGAAAAGCGATGCTCAGTATCAATGCGGCAAAAGGATTTGAATATGGGTCTGGCTTTGCTGGAGTTGCCATGACAGGCTCCGGGCACAACGACCAATTTATTGTACCGGATACACCCGGAGCGCCGCTTCAAACACAGACAAATTATTCCGGTGGCATTCAGGGAGGCATTTCCAATGGCATGGATATTTATTTCCGGGTTGCGTTTAAACCGGTCGCAACCATCATGCAGGCTCAGGCTTCGGTCGACGAACAGGGGATGCCCGTTGAAGTAACAGGAAAAGGTCGGCACGACCCTTGTGTCGTACCACGTGCGGTTCCGATTGTGGAAGCCATGGCGGCCCTGGTTTTAGCCGATCATTGGCTGCGATTCCGTACCTTAGCCTAAATTAAATTTTTCATGTCCCACTTCTTCAATCGCTTGCACGCTACCTGGCATCCTGATCAATACCACGGCTGGGGCAAAACCCGCAATTATTTTGAGGGTTGGTACTTCAAACTGGTCACTGCCGATCAAAAACAGGCTTTGGCCATTATTCCTGGGATCTCCATGGATGCGGAGGGCAATCAACATGCCTTTATTCAAGTGATGGATGGCACGGCCAACCAGGCCAAATATTATCAGTTTCATGCGGATGAATTTCAGCCGGCATTGCGGCATTTTGCACTTAAATTGGGCGATAATGCGTTTTCTGCCCAAGAAATGACCCTCCACTTACCCGAAACAAAAGGCCAAATTCAATTTATCAATACCCAACCCTGGCCAAAAATGCTGGGCGCACCCGGTATTATGGGCTGGTTTTCCTTTGTACCATTTATGGAGTGTTTTCATGGCATCGTAAGTATGCACCATACTTTACAAGGCAGTTTGGAACACAACGGGGTGGTTTATGACTTCCAGGGCGGCAAAGGTTATATTGAAAAAGACTGGGGCCAATCTTTTCCGAAGGCCTATGTTTGGATGCAAAGCAACCATTTTGATTCCAATGAGCAAGCCTCTTTAATTGCTTCTGTGGCACATATTCCCTGGCTCAACAGCCATTTTATCGGATTTATCAGTGGTTTTTGGCTGGAGGGCCGCTTGTTTCGTTTTGCTACCTACACAGGCGCAACAAAACACCTAAGCATCGCAGACAATCAGGTCACCCTGATATTTACCGGTCCTGGTCAAACTTTGCAAATTCATGCCCAACAGGCCGAAGGAACCGCCCTGATTTCACCCTTATCAGGTGCGATGACCGGAAAAATCAATGAAAGCTTACAGGCGCACCTGCACGTGGAGTTGATACACAAAGGGAAACGCATATTCGAGGGGCGCAGCAGCACTTCCGGCCTGGAACTGGCTGGGGAGGTTTCGTCCTTAACGTAAAACCATTTTCGTATGCGGAATGCCGTCTTCCAGGTATTCCTCGCCCGTAGATTGAAAGCCCAAACTGGTGTAAAATGCCAATAAGTAGGTCTGGGCACCAATCTTAATCGGATGATTTCCAAACAAATGGCGCGTCATTTCAATACTCTTACGCATCAAATCACGGCCAGCACCCATCCCGCGCACCGAGGGTGAACTGACCACCCGACCGATTGAAAGATAAGCCGGATACGACACCCCCATGGGTAGCAAGCGGGTGTACACCAACAGCTTACCGCCAACATCACGTCCTAACAAATGCCAGGAAACGAGATCCTTCCCATCGCAATCCAGGTAAGGGCAGTTTTGTTCAACCACAAAGACTTCTTGCCGCAAAGCCAACATTTCATACAATTCGCTGCCGGAAAGCGCCTCAAAGGGCAAACACGTATAATAGATTTCCATACAGATAAAATGCTTTTAATCAATTCAAAACCCAAAAAAGACGCGAAAATAGACCGAAACGCTGAATTTGCCACTCAAAACCAAATACGTTTGCCCGGAATCAGAACAAAAACCTGTTTACATTTGCCAACCTTTAGAACACTTACACGTTCTATTGTCAAAATTATAAACCAACATCATGCAAAAATTAGTCATCCTTTCAACCCTTGCGCTCCTTTTGAGCTGCACCACTTCCTTTGCTCAAATCAAAACACCATCACCTAGCCCAACTGGAAAAATTTCCCAGGAGTTTGGTTTGGTTAAAATGGACATTGAGTATTCTCGTCCAAGTACCAAAGGCCGCAAAGTTTTCGGCGAACTCGTTCCATTCGGTGAAATGTGGCGCACCGGCGCAAACGCTTCTACCAAAGTAACTTTTAGCGACAAAGTTAAAGTAAATGGCAGCGAACTTGCGATGGGAACGTATGCTTTGTACACCATTCCTGGAGAAAAAGAATGGACCGTTATTTTTTATAAAAACACCAACTTTTGGGGTG
>CAIVGO010000190.1 GCA_903905445.1 uncultured Bacteroidota bacterium | reverse complement strand
TTTAGGGCAGCGCCCGCTACGTAATCACAGTTGACAGAAGCATCAAAATCCTGAATGCCGGCAGGACAAAGCAACAAGGGTGTCTGACTATCCAGCACTTTAATGGCGAACTGACAGGTGCTGCTGTTGGTATAAGCATCTGTTGCATTGTAGGTTACCACGTAAGTTGTGCCCACTGCAAGGGAGGAACCCTGGGTTGGGCCGCCGATTTGTACCACAGAAGCGGAACTACAATTGTCAATGGCGGTTGGGATGGCCCAGTTTACGTTCGTTGAACACTGGTTCGGCGAGGTTTGATAAATCTGGGTAACCGTAGGGCAAGTTTGGAAAATTGGCGATTCATTGTCTTTCAGGGTCAGGACATTCTGGCAAGTTTTCACATTGCCCGCTGCATCCTGTGCCGTGAAGGTAACTACGCGGGTATCATTGTGTTGCGCGCCAAACGCGCTGCCGGCAGGCTGACTTTGGGTAATGGTTAAACTACCGGGGGCTGTGCAGTTGTCGGAAGCAAATAGTTCCGGCACCATGTTTGGCACCCCACCCGTGCAATCACCCGCACCGTTGCTGCTGGTATTGATGTTGCGCGAAGGCGGACAGCTGGTAATGCTTGGGGTATCATCGTCAAAAATAACAATGGTCGAAACACAGGTTTCGGTATTGTTGGCTGGATCCGTGGCGGTCCAGGTAACGACCGTAGTACCAAGCGGGAACAACACACCGCTTATACTATTGGTATTGTTTACACTGTTTCTTAAACTACTTACGCTGCAATTATCGCTTGCGGTAGCATTTAAAGCAGCAGGCGCGAGGTAATTACAATTATTGGTGGTGCCAAAAGTTTGAATGCCCGTTGGACAATTCACTGCTGGTTTTTGGCTATCCTGAATTTGAATGATGGTTTGGCAGGTATTGGAGTTGTTTGCGCCGTCTACGGCTTTGAAAACCACCGTTTGGGTTTGTCCAATCGGCAAATACACCCCTGGTACCGGTCCGCTGATTTGGGTCACCGTAACCGTTCCACTACAGTTGTCGGATGCGCCTGGCGCGGTAAAGAAAATATTAGCGCCGCATTTATCCACGTCGTTGTTGAGGATCATTTGGCTGGCACAATTTACCCAAAGCGGCACTTCGGTATCGGCCAGGGTTACTACCCGCGAGCAGAAGTTGGTATTATTATAGGCGTCTTTTACTGTAATCGTAACCAATTGTTGCACCCCATGTTGGCTTCCGATGGTCGAGTTTGCCGCTGGAGATTGGGTGATGATCAATGCATTACTTGCCGTACAGTTATCCGTAGCCACGACACCCGCCACCAGATTCGGTATTACACCGGTACAATCGCCCGAGCCATTACTGGTAGTGCTTACTGTTTGGTTGCTCGAACAAGCCGAGATGATCGGGGCGTCATTGTCGTTGATTACCACCGTGTACGCACAAGTTCTGGTATTGTTGGATTGGTCGACAGCCGTCCAAACCAGCGTAGTGCTGCCCAATTGGAATACTTTGCCATTCAACGTAGTACCGGTGCCGGTGGTTGCTCCATTGGCTACATAGTACAAGCCCGCTACGCCCGTTTTCAAGGCGCAATTATCACTTCCAGTGGCATTGAGCGCCGTACTGTTGTTGGTATAAGTACAAAAATTATCATCGGTACCAAACGTTAGCGTACCGGATGGGCAGGAAAGTGTCGGTAGTTGGGTATCATTTACGGTAACGGTAAAAGTACAGCTTACCGAATTGCTGCCGTAATCACTGGCCGTATATTGAATGGTTTGGGTGGTTCCAACGGCAAAATTACTGCCTGGAGCCGATCCAAGGGTGCGCACCACTTGCACATTGTTGCAATTATCCGTGGCAGTGGGTACCGTCCAGTTGACGGTTGCATAACACTGATTATTCGTGTTGCTCGCGACAATATTGGACGGGCAAGTACCCAAAACCGGGGCAATTGCGTCATTAATATTAATGGAATAGGTAGCCGAGGAACTACAAGCACCCAGGGTCCCTGTTACGGTCACCGTATAAGTGCCTTCCACCAAGGCAGCGGTAAATGCAGGAATGGAAGGGTTATTTCCCGTACTTACCCCATTGGCCAACCCGGCTGTTGTGCCACCCGTCCAGGTATAGGAAATGCCCGCATTGCCGGTAGAAGATGACAGTGCTTTGGACGTTACCGCAGAACCAGGGCAAATAGGCCCGATATTCGATAATGCATTGAGCGTAAACCCGGTTTCCTGCAGAACTACCGCCGTTGCAGTTGCCGTACAACCACCTGATTCTGTTACGGTTACCGTAAAACTACCTGAAGCCAAACCCGTAGCGGTGGCCGTGGTTTGTCCGTTTGGCCACAAATAAGTATAAGGTGTGCTGCCCCCTACCCCGATTGCAGTGGCAGTACCACTGTTGGAGGTGCTGCACCCTGCGGTGGTTTGGGTAATACTTGCCGACACCGCAGGCGCCTGAGAAATGGTCACGGAACCCGTTGCGGTACAAGCCCCTGAACTGCTGGAAGTTAAGGTTACGGTATAGGTACCTGCCGCTAATCCGGTAATGGTGGCCGTAGTGGCATTGTTACTCCACAGGTACGTGTAAGGAGGCGCGCCACCGGAATGCGATACGGTCGCGGTACCATTGTTGGAATTAAAACAGGATAAATTGGTATGCGACATGGTCACCGTCGGACCACTGACCGACACGGTGGTGCTGCCTACCGCGCTACAACCTTTGTTATCGGTAAGGGTCACTGAATAAGTACCCGCATGGGAAGTATTGGCAATAAAAGAGGCCGGAAACTGACCGCTCGCGGTGTAACCATTCGGACCAACCCATGCATAAGACGAATATTGCCCCGAACCCCCGCTTGGCGTGGCGCTCAGGGAAAGTGATTGAGCCGTACAAATTGGACTGTTGCTGGTGGCAGTGACCGTTGGCAGCGGATTGGAGGAAACTGATACCGTGGTAGAAGTGGTACCAGTACATCCCAAATTATCCGTAACCGTCACTTTATAAATGCCCGAAGCGGCCACAATAGCACTAAACGGCGTCGGATCTTCTAAACTGGAGGTAAAACTATTCGGTCCGGTCCAACTAAAACTCGAATACGTACCGCTGCCCGCAGAAGGGGTAGAAGTAAGCATAATGGTGGTACCCTGACAAAATGGACCATTATTTGCTGCGGTGATAACGGGTTTAGAATTGACCACGGCGGTCGTGGAGGCCGTTGCCGTACACCCTTTCGCATCCGTTACCGTTACCTGATAGGTTCCGTTCGAATTTTGAGAGCTGGTAAAAGCAGCAGGATCTTCTACTCCGGCCGTATAACCAGAAGGGCCCGACCAGGAAAAAGCGGCGTAAGGTGCAGTGCCACCACTTGGCGTTGAACTCACCGACAATTGAGCACCTGCACAAATCGGCCCCGTATTGGCTGCCGAAATGCCCGGCAGCGGATTGATGCTGGCCGTTACACTGGAAGTTGCGGTACACCCGGATGCATCTGTAACGGTGACGGAATAGGTACCTGCCGCCGCATTAATGAGCTGAATTGCAACCGGATCTTCTATATTGGAGGTATAACTATTCGGTCCCACCCAGGAAAAAGTGCTGTAAGGCGTAGTTCCTCCCGTAGGTGTTGAATTCAACTTTAAGGTACCACCCGTACAAGTTGCACCGGTAATACCCGCCGTTATGGAAGGTAATGCCTTTACAACCAAGGTAGTACTGCTGGTATTGGTACAACCGTTGTTGTCGGTAACCGTAACCCGGTACACTCCCTGCGCCACCGAACTTGCTGTAAATCCGGCCGGATCTTCCACGGTGGAGACAAAGCTGTTAGGGCCTGTCCAACTGTAAGCGGTGTAAGGCGCTGCCCCTCCCGATGGATTGGAGGTAATCAGCACCGTGCTGCCCACACAAACGGGTGTGTTGCTGGAAGAGGTAATAGTAGGCTTCGAATTTACCTGTATCACTTTGGTCGCCACGGCGGTACAGCCCTGGCCATCGGTAACGGTGACGGTATAAGAACCTCCCGAAGCCGCTAAAGCTGTAAAGGGGGTAGGATTTTGTACGGAAGATAAATAACTGTTCGGACCAGCCCATTTATACGTTGGGTAGGTCCCACTGCCACCACTTGGGGTAGAACTCAGGGTGATCGTTGCGCCTACACATACAGGCGAAGTACCCGCAGCCACAATGCTCGGTGCACTGCTGCCCGATACGCTAATGGTGGTACTAGCAGTGGAAGTACAGCCCTGACTGTCGGTAACGGTGACGATATAAGCGCCGGCAGCATTGGATGTTGCAGCAAAACTGGGCGGATTTTGTACCGTGGCTACATAACCATTCGGACCAGTCCAAGCAAAGCTCGCATACACGCCCGAACCACCCGTTGGGGTAGAAGTCAGGTTGATGGGTGCGTTGATACAAACAGGCGTATTGCTTCCGCTCGCGGTGATAGCCGGCCGCACATTGACCGTAGTAGATACCACACCGGTGCAGGCAAAGGCATTGGTGATCGTAACGGTGTAGTTACCGGAAGTATTCACGGTGATCGAAGCCGTGTTAGCGCCTGTACTCCAAAGATAGGTAGCGCCGCCGGTAGCCTGCAAAACAATACTACCGGTAAAACACTGCGCACCGCCGCCTGTGATTTGCGGGCTAAAAGTTTCGGTGGCATTGTCGGTCACGGTAACCGTAAGCAACAGGGTATCCGACAGGTTGAGGGTGTTTGTTACCCGTATTTTTACCAAATATTTATTGTCTAAATTGGCATCCGCAGGCAATTCGAAATCGGGGCTGAAGTTCAACCAACTCAATTTGCCATTGACCGCATTGATCGAAAATTTGGCTGCATCGTCCCCGCCCGCGAGCGCATACGTGAGGCCTGAACCTTCCGAACTACTGCCATCGATCGTTTGGGTATCGTATAACTCAAAACAGGTATTTTCCTGAAAATTCACCGCCGCCGGGGAGGTAATTTCCGGATTTTGATTGTACGTAATGGCATAGGTGCTCAGGGCGGTATCGCGCCGGGTATCAGGATACGCACAATCCCACACAAAATAATCGATCGGGAAAGATCCCTGCCAAGTGATATCCACAACGGTGAAATCGACCATTCCATTGGAAGACAAAACGGGCACAATGGGTGCTAATTGGACGATATATGGATTTGAAATCGTACCCACACTGCCATTTGGCACAAAATTCTGGGTTGTTGGTTTTTCATATAAATATTGATTTTCAGCATGGTAAAACTTAAACGTAATTGGTCCGGAAGCTAAATTGGCCAAGGTGAGGCTGTAATATACATTAGGTGCCGTGCCCGAAGGACTTGCCTTGCCTACCAGGGTACCATTGACAAAAGCCGCCAATTCTGCGCCAACGCCCGCCAATTGAATATCCGAATATAAGGGCCGTGCCACCACACTCATACTTTGCGCACCAGGCGCAACACTCGCCCAATTGGGGTTGACCACCGAACCGGTCGTTGGCCGCACCTTTATCCCGAATGCGCGACAAGGCCCCGTATAAGTCAGGTAATTATCCAAATCAAACGACGAAAAACTCCCTCCAAGGAAGATACTTTGATTTGGAATTACCGAAAAAACAGGTGCCGCATAAAATGGATTTACCGTAAAATAAGCTGTGGTACTTGCTGTATACTGGTTGGCGGTATTTTCTGTCACGGTGACCTGCACCGTATCGGTGCCCGTCCAGGAATTGGAAACAGGCGTTACCGTCAATATGCCGTTTACAATCGAAGCGGTCAAATTAGCCCCTGCCGTAGCACTCCAGATCACCGGATCGTTGTCGAGGCTGACCAAATAATTATTCAAATTCACCGGATCAAATGCCAGCGTTTGCAAGGTCGTATCCGCTGGAATCGGATTGAGCGCGGGCGGAAAATCGGCTGTAGGATCAATGTTGATCCAAAAAGGAGACGCAATGGAGCCTGTGCTCATATTATGCGTAAATACCGTTGTTTCCGGGGTACCATATACCAAATCATCCGGCTCGTAATAGGCTTTAAATTTCAAGGTTTCGCCTGTAAAAACATCGGAATACGCCGTAATAAAATAATACAGATTACCACCAATATTAGTTGGCGTGGCTACCCCGCGCAATTCCGAACCTACAAATACCCCAACGATATTGTCAGGATCATTGGTGGGGACGCTGCTGTAATTCACGCGCACCACCAGGCTCATATTAAACTGAAAATTGGACGGATTGATGACCCAGTTGGGCGGCGCCACCAGCGCTTCCTTGATTGGTTCCGACCCAAAATTTGAAACGGAAGTAGCAAAAGTTGCGCTAATTGGGCAAATTAGTAATAAACCAAGCAGTACACAGGGTAATACTAATTTTAAATGCCAGGCGGAATGACTTGGCCAAAACTGGCCATTCGAAACATGGGTGATCATCCTTTTCATAAGACGTGGTAGTATTAAAAAAACACGCGGCTTGCATACAAAATGCGCTTAAGACCCCGTGCGAATGCAATGAATGATGACAATTGATCACTGATATAAGGTAAATTGCTCGTTAACACGAATAAACACTTTACACAAGTACCTGATAATCAACCTCTTGTTTTACGCAAGGTAACACTTTAGAAGAAAAGCAAAATTAACGGATTAAACAACCAGATAAAATGCCAGTTTAACAGATTTTAAACACCAAAAAAAAGACGAAAGTGCAAGTTTTATTCACACAAAAACCTCATTTTCAAGTGTTTAAAACATATAAATTAAGACTAAAAATGGGTCGAAAACGAACATAAGATTCCGACCCGTTTATGCCCCTTAACGTTGCAACACTACTTTACGCGTTACGATACCACGTGCTGTTTCCAAACGAACAAAATAAACACCCGCCTGTAAGGGGGCACCACCACCCGTTTTGCCATCCCATTGAATTGCGTTTAAACCCGCAACACCCTGTATGCCCAACTGCGCCACTTCCTGGCCGCGCACATCGGTAATCTGCAAGCGGACAACTTCGGCCTGCGGCAAAGCAAAGCGGAAATTCGTAACACCACTAAACGGATTGGGCTGAATATCAAAGGATTGCACCGCATTCGCTTCCTCCGTACCACTTAATGGTAAATGGAACGGAACCGGCGCTTCAAGGCTACCCTGGTGGTTGTCGGATACAAAATACTGGGTTTCGTTCAAGGACTGCACCGCGCCG